>NZ_JAUBQU010000257.1:0-2566 GCF_036701435.1 Microcoleus sp. Pol12A5 | reverse complement strand
GCGACACTCTCACGAGCGCCGCCGCTCTCCAAAACCGTGCGTGAAAATTTCTCTTCACACGGCTCCTCAGTGACTCGGTGATTGTCACTCATACCGCATTACCAACATATCCTCTTTCCAGAACCATTCTGTATGTGAGGGTGGCTTAGGTTTAGCACTTTTACAGCTAGATTTTGTACCCAGACTGCCATCTGTTGCAGTCTTTATATCGTGGCAATGTCTGTGAAGTAAATCCCAGTTTTCATAAGAATCCTTTCTACCTTTCGATTTAGGAATTCTGTGGTCAACTTCCATGACATCTTCGTCTCGAAAATGTAATCCGCAGTGAGAACATTTACCCTTTTGAATCTTGAGAAGTGTTGCCACTCTTTTGGGACTTTCAGGGTGTTTTCCCATTCTTGTACTCCAATACACTAAGTTTCCGTCGTATGGTGACGATTCACCTTTAACTTTGGCATGGTCTATGATTTTTATTTGACCATGTTTGCGTAACCGAAGAGGGTTAATCCCTTCTTCCCTGGTTGCGAATACCCAGTGATCATTGCCTATGGTTTGCCAGTATTTATTTGACACCCATGTTTTTAATTTTTTCGGATGGCGATGATTTGCCCAAGCTCTGAGTTTTTGATACACTAAGAAGTCTAATTTATAGAAGACTTTGCTACTTGAAACCGTTCGGTAATAGTTAGCCCATCCTATAATTACAGGATTTAAACTCTGGATTAAATCTGATTGAGATTTGGCTTTGTGGGTGTCTATTACTCTTGCGATTTCTTTGAGGTGTATCTTGACTTTTTCCGGGCTTGGGGTGATGACTGTGCTGAAACCCAGTAGTTTACCTTGGGGGTTTTTCCCGCTAGTATATTTGCCAGATGGATATTGCCTGACTTTAAACCCCAGGAAATCAAATCCTGGAGACTGTCCATCATGGCTGCTCATTGTGTGAGCTATCCTTGTTTTACTGGATTTTAGCTCCAAACCCATGCCTTTTAACCATTCAGAGATTATCTCTTTACACTTTTGAACAACGGTTAAATCTTCGTGGAGAATTACGAAGTCATCGGCGTATCTTATTAAGGATATGCTTTTACATTTCTGTTGCCAGCTTATTTGTCCTTTTCCTGTTGACTTTTTGATGTCCAAGGTTTTGGCAAATTCCTTAATTTGATGTTCCATCCCGTGGAGAGCTATATTAGCCAGTAGTGGAGAAATGACTCCACCCTGTGGTGTACCCTCAAGTGTTGGAAACAACTGCTGTCCGTCCATCACCCCCGCTCGGAGCCATGCCCTGATTTGGCGGCGTAAAAGCGGGAATGTATTTAATTTTTTAAGCAGTGCTTCATGGTCGATTTTGTCGAAGCATTTGGCGATGTCGGCATCTAGCACGTATTTTTGCTTATACCTAATCGCATTAAATATTGCCCCGATAGCATCTTGGCACGAGCGCCCAGGTCTGAACCCATATTGATTCGGTTCAAATCGCGCTTCCCATTCTGGTTCTAGTGCCAGTTTAACAAGCGCCTGCAATGCCCGGTCTTTCATTGTTGGGATTCCTAAAGGTCGCTTCTCTTCTGTACCAGGCTTGGGAATCCATACTCGCCTGGTTGGGCTGACCTTTGAACTCAGGTTTATATTACCTATTAGGTCAAGGCGTTGCTTTGGGGTTAGTGATTTAACACCATCCACACCTGCCGTCTTTTTTCCTTTGTTATCCTGAGTAACCCTACGAACCGCTAAGCATTTTGCAGCCCAGGACTTCATCAACAACTTTTGAAGTCTGCGAAGTGTCTTAATATCACCACGATTGGCGGCTTGATAGATTCTTTTCTGCAACTTGAACACTACTCTTTCCAGCTTTCGCCAAGGAGTCTTGTTCCATTCATACATCGGTTTTACCGTGCTCATGACTTTTTCATTGCTACTGGAGACTCTATCTTCCGAGACACAGTGGGTCTGTCTGCATATCTCCCTCGTTACAAGGGAGCTTTCGCTTTTGACCCAATCTCTCCTTGCCGTTGCATACGGTTAGCACCTACTCTGAAAATCGACTTTTACAGAGAGCAAACGGTAGGTTATTTCGTTCCTGTTTGTCTTTGTTTAGAGTTCTTAGGGTGGTACTTTCCACCGGGTTTATTACAGAGTGCTTAGTTGGTCAAGCAACGAATTGCCAACCCTGTGGTAAATTGAAGGTGAAGTCCCTTTATTACCAATCCTTGCCCTTTTGGGACTCCCAGCGTATCAACCTGTTTCGCTGGTTATCTATCACGATGGTTCGGATGTACCTTTGCTTTCGCTACCCATAAACTCCTGCTCGGCGGGGTTCTAGAATAGGTTTTCCAGTTACCGCCTTTTCACCCCGCTTTACGGATTGATGGCTAATCGCTACCGCAGGGGTGATGCTTTCACCGCAGCACCAGCGGGATGGGACTTGAACAGTGTTCTCACCCACAAGACGAACAAGTTGTCATCTAACAAGGGATTAAAGTGCGAACTCAATCCATATTGGATTACCTTATTAGAGCCTGAATTCCCCCCATCTCTAGGTTTCTTCAGAACGAAACGCACC
>NZ_JAUBQU010000256.1:0-2595 GCF_036701435.1 Microcoleus sp. Pol12A5 | reverse complement strand
AAAAGTTCAATTGAACAGGCTGGACTAATCCCTGCTTTAAAACAAAAGCCGATAAATGCCCGCAGTGTTCTGCCAGTTTTACAGCAGGTTTATGCAGATTGGGCTGATGAACTGGCTAAGTGTTTGAAAAAGGAACTGGTCAGTATTCAAAAAGGATTTTCTTTAACCCTTTTTAGTGTCGAAGAAACAGAAGATCGCGAATCTGATTTTGAGCTTAACTCTCCTAGCTTGAGTTTAACAGACTCTCTGCTCGCTCAATTGCGAAAAAATGCGGAGCATAATCTGTTAACCATTCTGATTTTTGACCAATTTGAAGAATTTTTCTTTATTTGTAAAGACAGCTTACAAAGAAAAAAGTTTTATGATTTTTTGCGCGCTTGTTTAGAGATCCCTTATGTAAAAGTAATTCTTTCCCTTCGAGAAGATTACCTGCATTATTTATTAGAATGTACGCGCTTCACGAGATTTGATGTAATTCATGATAATATTTTGGATAAAAATATTATTTTTTACTTAGGTAACTTTAAGCCAGATGAGGCAAAGTTAGTTATTCAAAGTTTAACTGAAAGAACTCAGTTTGAGTTAGAACCGGCTTTGATTGACGAACTTGTTAAAGATTTAGCAGGAGAAGTTAACGAGGTGCGTCCAGTCGAACTGCAAATTGTGGGCGCACAATTACAATCTGAGAATATTACGACCCTAGCCGAATATCAAAAAAAAGGGCCGAAAGCAGCACTGGTAGCGAGATTTTTAAAAGAAGTTATTAAAGACTGCGGTTCAGAAAATAAGCAGCTTGCTGAACTTGTTTTGTGGCTACTAACAGATGAAAATAGCACTCGACCACTCCGAACTCGTGATGATTTAAAAAAAGGTTTAGAAGACTTACTAACAGATATCCGTCACTTAGAGTTAGTTCTAGAAATTTTTGTTAAGTCTGGGTTGGTATTGCTGTTACCTAGTTTTCCCGACAATCGCTATCAACTGGTTCACGATTATCTGGCTGATTTCGTGCGTCGCCAAAAAAATAATGAACTGATTGAAGAATTGGAAAAAGAAAGAGCGCAAAGAAAGCGCAGTGAAGCTGAGTTAAATCGGGTGCTAAAACGACAATTAAAACTGGCAATGGCCGGCGGGGCTATCATGGCAGTTCTCGCAGTTCTTGCAGGTGTATTTGGAGTTGAGGCGAAAATCGGTCAAACTAATGCTGAACTCAAGCAAATTAGTGCTAATTCCGAATCTTTATTGGCTTCAGATAAAGAGTTAGAGGCGTTGGTAGAAGGTTTAAAAGCTGGAAAGAAGCTCAAACACGGATGGAGAATAGAAGCGAATACTAGGAATCAAGTGGTGTCGAGATTGCAGGAGGTTGTTTATAGCGTAAAAGAGCGCAACCGATTGGAGGGTCATACCGATACTATTACAGATATTAGTTTTAGCCCTGATGGCAAATTTATTGCTTCTAGTAGTAAAGATAAAACGGTGAAACTTTGGAACCGCGACGGTAGCGAGAAAAAACCTGCTTTACAAGGAAAATATAGGAATGAATTCACTAGCGTTGCCTTTAGCCCAGATAGTCAAATCATTGCTGCTGGAAACAAGGATAATAAAATCTACTTGTGGCGTCTTAATGGCACATTAATTACAACTTTAGAAGGACATCGCGACTGGGTGACAAATATTCGATTTAGTCCTGACGGTAAGACAATTGTTTCTGCTAGCCGGGACAATAGTGTAAGACTTTGGAAAATTGATGGCACTCGAATTAAAACGCTGCCAGGGCATAATTCTACTGTTAACATCGTGCGTTTTAGCCCGGATGGTCAAAGGATTGCTTCAGCTAGTGAGGATGGTACTATCAAACTGTGGAGTTCAGATGGAAAGCAACTTCAATCTATAAATAGTTCTGGCGTTCTTGACTTAGCATTCAGTCCAGATAGCAAAACTTTGAGTGTAGCTAGTAGGGACAATACCCTCAAAATCTGGAAAATTAATGGTATTTTACTCACAACTTTTAATATACTAGATTTTAGCATTCCTGTTTTCGCTTGTTTCAGTTATGATAGTAAGTTGCTGGCTACTGTTGACAAATGGAATAGATGGAGTATTTTGAAGATAGAAGCTAGTAAAATTGAACTGTTGAAAGATTTAAGCCTGCGCGCTCCGACCCCTGGCAATTTTAGTTTTGATACTAAAACTATTGCCTTAGCTGGTAAGGACAATGTAGTGAAACTTGTGAGTTTAGATTCAGAGACTTTGGAGATCCATGAAGAGGGAATTAATAAAAGCAATATTATCGGGCTTACCCCTGACAATTTTCCCGTTTCTATTGATAATAACCAGTTGAAGTTTTGGAACCGCGACGGAACCGTAAAAAATTCCATAGAACTTGCCGATCGCATGGAAAACGCAAGTTTCAGTCTCGACGGTAAGGTAATTGCTTTAATGGGTACTCAGGCGACGACAAAACTCTGGAACAGTACAAACAAATTACTGAATACCTTCGAGCTGAATTCGTCATTTCCCGAAGTCAGTCCTGATGGTAAGCTCATGG
This sequence comes from Microcoleus sp. Pol12A5, assembly GCF_036701435.1. Taxonomy (NCBI): domain Bacteria; kingdom Bacillati; phylum Cyanobacteriota; class Cyanophyceae; order Oscillatoriales; family Microcoleaceae; genus Microcoleus; species Microcoleus sp. Pol12A5. Next base: position 47 of record NZ_JAUBQU010000256.1, on the reverse strand, counting down.
TTACTGTAGAGAGAAATAATACAGCCAAGCTGTGGAGATCGGATGGC
>NZ_JAUBQU010000101.1:0-22309 GCF_036701435.1 Microcoleus sp. Pol12A5 | reverse complement strand
GCTTACAATTTCTACGGATTGATGAACACTTATGACAATATCGGTCAAGTTTATCAAGAGATGAAGGCTTACGATAAAGCTTTAGAAGCCTATCAAAAAGGGTTGGACGTGGCTAAAAGATTGGGACACAGACAAGAGTATTTTGCTAAGAAAATTCAAAAAGTTAACAAGCAATTGCAAAGGACTTCGTAGTTGTCAGCAGGCAATAATGACAAATTGCAATGTGAGTAATTTAAATGCAGTAAGGTGTGCAACGCACACCCTACAAAACTACTTTTGACAGGTAAGTTTCTCGCGATATAGAATAATATACTACATCGGTTTCGTAATAACGAGCATTTTTTTCATATTTCATGCCAACTTTCTGTATCACCCGCTGCGAGGCGATATTTTCGGGTCGGGCGATCGCAACTATTCTCTCCAAGTTTAATATTTTAAATCCATAATTTAGACTAGCAAAAGATGCTTCTGTAACCAATCCTTGATTCCAATAAACTTTGTCTAGCGCATAGCCCAGCTCTACTTCCGGTGTCTGGTCCAGAAAAGCCAATCCGCAGCGGCCAATCATTTTACGGTCTATTTTATGTACTAAAGCCCACATTCCGAAGTTGTTTTCTTCCCAACGTTTGAGCATGGTATGAATGGCGATTTGTGTTTCTTCTCTACTTTTAACTCCTCTCAAGTATTTCATTATTTCTGCATCACTGTAAATACGGTACAGATCATCTAAGTCGTCTGGCGTAAATTGTCTCAGATACAATCTGGCTGTCTCTATTTCTTGCATAAGTTATAAGCAAAAAGTCTAATACACTTTCCTGGGGACGACGGTTAAATGTAAAATCAATCTCTTCAATGCAGTGAACTGCATTTTGAAAACCCAGCATTTGACACAGTAACTAAAACTCGTGGTCAACTCTATGTCTAAAGGCATAAAGTGGCAAGTAGCGGGTATCCGCTGTCGTAATAAATAGGGGTGACTGAGCGCTGTCTGGTTCGATAATTTGCTGGCTCTGTAGAATATTTCCTAATTTGACTGACTCTATTTGCTACAATTATGAGTTGGATATATTGTACAGCTTTTTTGCTAAAAGCTGAGCGAACTGATATCGCCAGCCCGCCCTACAAGCCGCGCAGCGAAAAAAAGCTCGATATCCTCAGAAAAAGAAAAAGCCGCCGAATTTAGCAGCATAATAGCTTCTGCAATCTAAAATCTAAAATCTAAAATCTAAAATCGGATGACAATTTCCTCACCAGTAGCAGACACCAAAAACAAATCCGGCCAGGAAACAGACTGGCGGTTATTCATGAGGTTGGCATCTTACGCAACCCGCAGCAAACGCTTGCTGATTATTTCGATCGCACTATTAGTACCACTAGCAGTCTCAGGAGCAATTCAACCGATTCTCATCGGACAGGCAATTTCGGTAATTCGCTCGGAACCTACCTACGAATTCTTGCGGGGATTGTCTCTATCTGCTGCCTTGAATATTTTGGCTATTTTGCTCATGCTAACTATAACACTTAGATTAGCACTGCAATCAGTTCAAGGCTATTTAGTCACGAAAGTAGGGCAAATAATTACTACAGATATTAGAAATGATTTGTTCGCCCACGTCACATCGCTAGCAGTGAGATTTTTCGATCGCACTCCTGTCGGTAAATTGATGACTCGCCTCACCAGCGATGTGGAAGCTTTGGGAGAGGTTTTCTCTTCAGGGGCGATCGGCATTGTCAGCGATTTATTTTCCATTTTAGTAATTGCCATTTTCATGTTTACCATGCAGTGGCAACTAGCTTTAATGTTGGTGCTGATGATGATACCAATTACGGCAGTCATAATTTATTTCCAGTACCAATATCGCATAGCAAATTACAATACCAGAGAAGAGCTTTCCGATCTCAACGCCCAACTGCAAGAAAACTTGACTGGTATTGGTGTAGTGCAGCTATTCCGCCGCGAAAGATTCAACTCAGAATTGTTTCGCGTCACCAATAAACGCTATATTAAAGCAGTTGATAAAACTATATTTTACGACTCAGCCGTATCTGCGACATTAGAATGGATTGCTTTAGTAGCGATCGCAGCCGTTTTGTGGATGGGGGGTCAAAGGGTTTTAGCCGGTAATCTTAACTTCGGTACTCTCTCGGCATTCATTTTATTTGCTCAGCGTCTATTCGATCCGCTGCGGCAATTTGCTGAGAAATTCACTGCAATTCAAGCCGGATTTACCGCTGTCGAACGCATTAGCGATATTCTCAACGAACCGATCGAAATTAAAGATCCAACTAGCGGCAAGAAGGAAGAGGGAAGAGGGAAGAGGGAAGAAGGAAGAGGGAAGAGGGAAGAGGGAAGAAGGGCAGGTTATTCACCGTTGTTGATAACTGGACATCCAGAGGCAACTGCTTACAACTTGTCTCCATTCGATCGAGAATTGGCAGATCATCATCAAAATCCAGCAAGTTCAGAATATCGTTTATTGCCTAACAATCCCAACCCCCCGAAGCTTCGTGGAGGAGAAAATGCCAAATCGCAGAATTATGAATCTGGAGAAATCCAATTTGACAACGTGTGGTTTGCTTACAAACAAGACGAATATGTCCTGCAAAACCTCAATTTCACCATCAAATCCGGCGAAAAAGTAGCATTAGTTGGCCCTACCGGTGCAGGCAAAAGTTCGATTATCCGTCTCCTGTGCCGCCTTTACGAACCTAGCCGAGGACGGATTCTGGTTAATAATGTGGATATTCGGGATTTGCCTCAAGCAGAGTTACGGAGGCACATAGGCGTAATTATCCAAGATGGCTTTCTATTTGCTGGTGACGTGAAGAGCAATATCAGCCTGGGAGAAAGTTACTCGATTGAGGAAATTCAAGCAGCAGCAGAAAAGACAAATGTTGCCCGGTTGATCGAACAGTTGCCTCAAGGTTATGACACGCAATTGCGGGAACGGGGAACCAATCTTTCGGGTGGACAAAAGCAATTATTAGCGTTTGCTCGCGCCGCCATTCGCAATCCCAGTATCTTAGTGCTCGACGAGGCCACTGCTAGTTTGGATGTGGGAACAGAAGCTTTAATTCAAGAAGCTCTAGAGCGTTTAATGGCGGACAGAACGGCGATAATTATTGCCCACAGGCTCTCGACTATCCGAAATGTCGATCGCATTTTAGTGCTCAAACGCGGGCAGTTAGTAGAGTCTGGCAGCCACGAAGAATTGTTGCAGCAAGAAGGGTTGTATGCCAGTTTGTACAAGTTGCAAATGCTGGGAAGTTAATATCTGAAGGAAGAACGAAGAGGGACAATTTTCGGAATACCCAGATACATGACTTGACGGGGTAAGAACCCCGTCAAGTTTCCTACTCAACCTTTGTTTGCACTTTTTATCTGCGATTCACTTCACGTTAAGCTGAGGAGTCCGATCGCCTAGCCCCATCGCCAATCCCGCCACGTCAGATGCCAGCATCCCACTCAGGAAGGCCCCAAACGCTGTCACCCCCACATTGACTGCATCCAGCGATTGCATCGGGAAAGCGCTGCTGTAGAGAAAGCCTCCAGCAATCCCACCCGCTAGGCCAGAGACTCGGAAGGAAATTTCTCGGAAGGGATCGGGAGGAGGAGGGGGAGGAGGAAACCGCCACCAGGGACCCCTTGGAATTGTTCCGCACCATCCGGCGATCGCCCAAGCAATTAATAAAGCTGTATTCATTTGCTTTTATGTCGATACGTTAGCTTTATTGTGGCGATCGGAGTGAGCGATCGACCAGTCGCTTTTTTGAGTGACACTTATTTGAGCGACAGCCTTCTGTGCAACCACAGCAGACCTAGCATACATTCAATTAAATTTGTCCTCCAATCTAAAATCGCCAATCTAAAATTGATTCACTTGCCTGAAATCATTTTCCCCAGGGTTTCCGGAAGATGAATTATGTGTTGGAAAAGCTGGTTGGGCCCGATGCCAAACAATAACTGCATCGCCAGCACAATTGCTGCTAAAGCAATCGCTGTCCCGATGCTGGCTTTCAACACTTTAAACGCCCAATTAAAGACTAGCCAAGATACAAGTAACGCAGCAATTAAGATAATTAGTTCTATTGGCATATAACATTTGCAACTCTATTTAAACTCTACATAACTTACGGATTAATACCATATAAACTAGGTCTTCAATCTGTATTCAAAGCTCAAATCCAGTATTTGCGAAAAAACCGAGTTTCTGTGTCCACGACTAATTTACTTCTTACTTTAAGCAATACTGCCGCGCTTCCGTGTTTCCTTATAAGAAATTCCCACATTTTTTAAGCCGGCTTTAATCATTTGCTGCTCTAACAAAGCGAAAAAGCGACTTCGATCGCCCCCCGTGACTACCGCTTGATTGTGAGCTTCTGCTAGCGTCACCGGATAGCCGCCGCCTTTGTGTACTTGAGCCAGCATCATTCCTAATGCTAAATCTAGCTGTGCTGTATCTTGTGCTACCCATTCTGGCACTTCTATTCTAGCAATTTCTGTACCAACGTGAACGTAACAGAAATAGACGGAATTAAGGCCGTACAAATCTAAAATTCGAGCTTGGGATTTCCACAAAGGGCTTCTTTGTCCGGGTGACAGGATTGTTGCCCACAATATGGCATCCCGCAAAGGTTCAAATTCTTGACAAGGTGCTTTTTCGGCGAAAGACATTGTGGCGGCAAATCCGACGTTCGGGCAATTTGTCATGCAGTCTGGTACTTCGTGGGTGCAAGCTTCAAACCGCAAAAAAGATAAACTTTCGCTGCTGCGAGAAGCGCTTAAGTATCCTAACAGCGGAATTCCTGCTAAACGCAACTTGTCCCAAGCTTCTAAAATTGGCAGCAAAATTTGATCGCGCGCATCGGTGGGTAACTGTTCCAAAAACCAATAAATCAGGGAACCGTCTACCATTGCTAAAGCTGGCGCGGGCAATTTATTGTCGTTAACCTTTGCCCAATTGCATCCCATTTCTGCTAAGGCAATTGCTTCGGAAACTGCTCGCCGGTATCCCATCCATTCTTCGGTTCTAATTCCCCACTGCCGCGAACCGTACAAGTCTTCGGGTTTGTAGAAAACCTCGGGTACGCTGTCTAAAACTGGGTGGCGGCTTTGTCCGTAGTGCAGCATGACTGTGCCGACGTTTAGCAGGTAGCAGTAGGCTATTTCGTGATGGTTGGGGGAAATTTGCGAGCCGTCTGTGGCAAAGACTGTGTGAGCAGCGGGGGGTGCGGTGATGTAGGTGCGATCGTCTAAGGGCTCGATCGGCGTGGCAGCATTGAATAAAGTGCGATCGCGCCAATTCTCTTGCAATTCCACCAATTTTTCCTGTTCGCCTGCCGCCTTTACCAGCAAATTCTGAGCCACTTCCAAACGCTGGCGAGCGGCCTGAGCTTCCACATTCAAATGTTGGCTCATTCCCTGCATTGCCTTGGCTGCTTTAGTTAAATCGAGCATGGGTTTTAAGTCTCAATATTAGAAAGCTTTCAAGCTGAGAAATTATCAAAACACTTTTCATCTTTTTGGTTACGAAGCTTGGTTTTTGTCATGCACGCAGTTCGATCGACTAAAACACTTCGTGTGCGCCCGCATAAATAGTAAAATAACCTGGTTTTTGAGGTCAAGATTACCTGCAATAGTCTATGAAAAAAAACATTTTTTTGTCGATAGCCTTGCTTTTTTGAGGAGTTTCTGTTATATTTATCTTATAATCGGATGGTGGCAAAAATATTATTTTTGCCACCATCCGATTATATTAAAATACCATGCCTACTCCACAAAAGTCAACAAAAAAGATGTAAAATTTTGTGGTTTTTTGACTTTGAAAAGCGAAAAAAACCACAAGTGTAAATAAATTTAAAATTAACATTCGAGCGGCAGCCAATCGGCAAAATCTCCAGCAAACTGGGACAGAGAAAGCAATTGAACTGGTGGATTTTGAGCCACAGATTCCCGTTCGGGCAAAGTATTGTAACCCCAATCAGCCAAAAATAACCTCACCTGAGATAAATCCGGCTGCTGCTTCACCGACAGCAAAGTTTTTAACCTATCTTCCACAAACCAGATAGTCGAGTCTTTGCCAGACGCTGCCAAAAATTCCCGCAAAATTTGGTGTTTAGGCTTGTTGTATTCCTTACCAAAAATTAACTCGGACGGCATTTGTACCCCTGCTAGCTGCAAAAGTTCCCGCACAAAACGACCTTCCTTCGTAGTGACAATCGCCACTTTCACCGAACTATCCTGCAACGAGTGCAAGCGATCGGCAACCCCTGGATAAAAGCGGTGCAAAGACAGCCACCCAGCTAAATCCTCAGCAATCCAATTATCGCGCAATCCGTCTAACATAGCACCGACAGACTGCGCTTTTAAATTATTTTCGGTCAACAAATACGGTACTATATTGGGCCAATCTAGCAAAATTTGCTCTGGGGAAATTCCTGTCAGTAGTGCGCGGATCAGCAGCGGCATTTCCCAACCAGTTTCAATGGCGGGCCGCACTCGGTAAAAACTCAAAGCTAAATCTGAATCGGGTAATGTTTCGACTGGTTTCCAGATTTGACAGTAGGTACGCCAAGCTGTTTGGAAATATTCGATTAGTCCGTCACAAATCACACCGTCAAAATCAAGAGCTAGAATTGTCGGAAAGTTATTAGCCATCAATCGATTTTAGATTTTGGATTTTGGATTTTGGATTGAAGAATTGAAGGATTTGAGAATTGAACAAAGCGATATCACTGATGAATCTGGGGACTGGTTATCGGATACTATTTTTTGATGGTGCCAGGATAAAGACGGGGGCTTGTACCCTGGCTGCTTTCGGTTACTGGATTGAAGAATTGAAAAATTGACTGTGCAAACACTCAGCAATGATTGGTGAACAGTCGTTATTAAAAAGACTGAACTAGCGGTTGAGTGGCAATCGATTCTAGTCCTTGGGACTGCAACAATTGCGTCCATTCGGTCGTCAGCCGCGAATCATCGGGTGCGAGGCGCCGCATTTCGGCTAGAGTAGCAAGAGTCTCGTACCAAATCCCATTTTTAGCATAAGCAATCACCTTAGCCATAGGGTCGGGATTTGCCAAATCCTTCTTGAGATTTGCCTGGGGTTCAATTCGCTGCATCCATCCTTTAACAATATAATCTCCAGAACGCTCCAGAGGATCGCAGGCTAGTGCAAACGACCACACATATCGCTTACCAACCTCAATATTTTTTGTCTGATCTTTCTCAGAAAGGCTAACTCCCACAATTCCGGCTTTGTCATTTTTGATAGTAGTTTCGTAGACTACTTCTGATTCATCTGCGTTTAGCAAAACAAACTCTACTTGAGCTGCGGGTTGAGAAACATATACAAAAAATGTTGGCGATTCTGTTAGCGTTAAACCAATATTGCTTTCAGGTATTAAGGGAGTAATGAATAAACCATCCCGTAACTTACAGCCTCGATGCGTCCCCCCTTGCCGGTTGTCGGGGGCTGTTACATCTGGGGGTGTGAAATTAACATTCTGACTCAGCAGAATGGGTGCAGGCACAGCCTGCATCGGTGTAAGCAAACTGGGGAGAGTAACGGCGATCGCCAATACAGTCATCGCCAGTGCAGTAAAATGTATAAAACGTTTCATTTTTCCACCCACTTGTAGAAATATTTATAGATCGCATCTCTAATGTTAACCCGGAGTTTTAGCCCCGGGCGCGATCGAGTAAATGGGTCAATTTTCACATCGCCATCGGCAGACCGACAAAACTTCAAGAAATATCGAGATTTAAAGAGGCGCAACCAGTGGTTGAGCTGCAACTGATTCGAGTCCTTGGGACTGCAATAATTGCGTCCACTTGGCTGTCAGCTTCACATCCCCCGGCGTCTGACGCCGCATTTGGGCTAAAGTAGCGAGAGTTTCGTACCAAATCCCATTTTGAGCATAAACGTTGAGCCTAGTCATCGGGTCGGGATTTGCCAAATCGCTCTTGAGAGTTGCCTGCGGTTCAATTCGCTGCACGAACCCTTTAACAACTAAATCTCCAGATCGGTCTTCGGGGTCGCAAACGAGCGAAAATGACCACACGTATCGCTTACCAACTTCAAGGGATTTGTTGTTGTCCGTAGCAGGAATGGTAACTCCAACAATCCCAGATTTGTCCAGTTTAAATGTTTTTTCGTAGACCACTTCCTCTTCCTTGTCGTTGAGGACAGTAAACTCTATTTTTGCCGAGGTTTGAGGAACATAGACAAAAATTGTGGGAGACTCTGTTAGGGTTAAACCGATATTAGTTGGAGGCACTAAAGGAGTAATAGATAAACCCGCTGGACAAAGCTTGTTGCCGCGATGTGTACCTCCTTGTCGGTTGGTGGGGGCTGTTACGTCGGGAGGTTTGAAATTAAAATTTTGACTCAGCAGAAGCGGCTGGGATTGTGCGCGCATCGGTGCAAGTGAACTGGGTACGGTAGCTGCGATCGCAGATACGGCGACCGCAAGTGTAGCCCCATGTAGAAAACGTTTCATTTTGTTGTACCTTTCACTATAATTCCAAACACAGGCATTCGCTGATGGCGACAAATATTTTTGAGCTGCTAGTCGAGGGCGCAGATACACAATTTATACCTTGACATATCATCAATAACATTTATTAATTCGAGCGGCAAGGGGATTCTCTGTCGAAAAACTCAGGTTGCCTAAACCGCAAGTATCATTAGATACAGTTGCTCGCCACGTACTGTAAATTTTTGTAACAAAGCGGTCGGAGTTTCCGAGTGTTCTAAGATGGAGGAAGTCTCCAGCAGGGGGGAAATGTGAAACAACTGCTGTTCCAGAAACGAGTCAAACTTTTATGCTGGGATAATGAGTAAAATATCTAATAAAATTCGATCGGCAGCGACTCAATTGAGTCAAATGTATAAACCATCACTAGCATTGGCTAAGTCTGTATTAATTGCCAGCGCGGCAGTAACATTATCCTTGATGGGAGCCCGACAACTAGGAATACTCGAACCATTAGAATTAAGCGCTTACGACCAAATGGTGAGGTGGCGTCCCGAAGAACAGCCAGACTCGCGTTTGCTAGTTGTGGGGATTACCGAAGCAGACATTCAGAAACTGAAACAGTGGCCGATATCCGATCGCAAAATAGCTGAAACATTACAAAAACTTGACAAAATGCAGCCGGCAGTCATCGGTTTAGATGTACTGCGAGACGTACCTTTAGGAGACGGGCGCGAGGAATTAACCAAAATTTTACAAAAAAGCGATCGAATTATCGGGGTATGTTTAGTCACCGACGGCAGCCCGGACAATCCCGGTTCTCCGCCTGCGCCGGGGCTACCGCAAAACCGGGTGGGATTTGCAGATTTCGGAGTCGATCCGGGTGGCATACTCCGCAGGGCATTATTATTTATGAAACCCCCGACAATTAAGGGCAACTCCTCGGCCCAAAAACATCTTTGCAATGACGACTCTCAAGTTTTAGCTTCCTTCAACCTCCAGCTAGCACTCCGCTACCTGCAAGGGCAAAAAATCTCTCCTCAACTTGCGCCCGATCAATCTTTATGGCTGGGAAAAACCCAATTAAAACAACTAGCAAGCAATGACGGAGGATACACAAATACCGATGTCAGGGGATATCAAATATTAATTAACTATCGTTCCAGGCGGCAAGTTGCCAACCAAGTCAGAATTACGGATGTTTTAGAGGGGAAAGTTGACCCAAATTTAGTTAAAGATAAAATAGTACTCATCGGTTATACCACAGAAACCGTTAAAGATTTCTTTTATACTCCTTACAGTGGGGGACAGCAAAGCAATCAATTCATGCCGGGGATCGTGGCACACGCACAAGTAGTCAGCCAAATTTTGAGTGCAGTTTTAGACAACAGACCGATGTTATGGTTTTGGCCGGAATGGGCCGAAATCCTATGGATTTCGGGATGGTCAATTGTGGGAGGAACGTTGGCATCGCGGATGGCTCACCCAGCGAAGTTGACGGTGACATTCGCAGCATTGCTGTCCGGGTGTTGCGCGATCGGCTTTGGGATTTTTCTGTTGGGAGGGTGGGTGCCTGTGGCAGCGCCAGCCTTAGCATTAATCTTAACTGGGGGTAGCATTGTATCAGCAGAGAGATTTAATAAAGCCGGATACGGGAAAGCAATTAGCGATCGAGTAAAACAAGTCTTCAAAATCGAAATAGACCAAGCCAAAAAAGAACAGCAAGTCGCAGAAATCACAGAATCTGATTTCTTTAAAGAATTGCAGCAAAAGAAAGATAAACTGAGAATTAGCAAACAAGAAACCTCTGAAAAAGTACCTTCCGAACCCCAAGAAATAACTGCAAGTACCGCAGACCTTCCCAAGGTCGAAAGTCAGACAGACGACTACTTAGCTCAATTGCAGGAAAAAGCCAAACTGCAGAAGCAGCGCGCCCCTGTGACTGAATCGGAAAGCAGCTCACCGACGGGTGCGTGCGAGGCGGGTGGCGGTGCTATTTCAGCCGAAACCAAACCCCATGACGAGTTCAGCGATTTGCAAGCCAAAGCCAAACAGATGCGGCACCGCAGGGGCGCAGAAAAGAGGATAAAAGATGAAAAAATTGATAGTTTAGCAGACAAGGAGGATTTGGGGGGCAAGGAAGAATGACAGAGAACTCGACTGCATAGAGAATTGCATCATAATAGGTTCTCGCCGTTTCTTACCCTCATACGCAGATCATGTCCAAAATCATCTCTGTCCACTCTTACCGGGGCGGAACTGGCAAATCGAACACGACAGCAAACTTGGCATCTATTATCGCTCGTGGCGGAAATCGGGTCGCCATTGTGGACACCGACATTCAATCGCCCGGGATTCACGTGCTGTTCGGTTTCAGCGAGAGCAACATGGCTCGCTGCCTGAACGATTACCTGTGGGGCCGGTGTCCGATCGCCGATACGGCCTACAATGTGAGTTCGCTGCTGCCAAAATTAGCCAGTAACGGCAACCTCTACCTGATTCCTTCGAGCATTAAAGCAGGGGAGATAGCGCGAGTTTTGCGCGAAGGCTACGATGTGGGACTGCTTACCGACGGCTTTCAAGAACTGATCGAGTTTCTGGAATTAGACTACCTATTTATCGACACCCACCCGGGGCTCAACGAAGAAACCCTCCTCAGCATCACCATTTCCGACATCCTGCTGCTGATTCTGCGTCCGGATCAGCAAGATTTTCAGGGAACGGCTGTCACGGTAGATGTGGCCCGCAAATTAGAAGTTCCCAAGATTTTGATGACGATCAATAAAGCCCCAGAATCCCTGGATTTCGAGGATTTGAAGCAGCAAGTAGAGAGTATTTACAACATCCCAGTGGCAGGGGTACTGCCCCACAGCGACAAGATGATGCTGCTCGCCAGCAAGGGAGTGTTTGCGCTGCACTTCCCTAACGACCCTCTAACTAAGGTTGTGGAAGGGATTGCGAAACAGATTGTGGGATAATTGGTGCAGCGAATGCCGATCGCCCGCCCAGGAGTGAGTTTCGATCTCAATTCCTGCGGAGCGATGTCCTTCTGTCTATTCGGCTGCCAGCAGAGGAACTTTCTCAGCGACAATATTTGGTTAAAGAGTCAGGAGAATGGCCACAAAATGAGATACAAATAGATTATGAGAATTTGTTAAAAAACTTTAGGAGGAGAACTCATGGATTTTGACTTCCGCATACTAATAGTATTGATGCCCGTATTGTTGGCGGGCGGCTGGGCTGCCTACAACGTCGGCGCTATAGCTCTCAAACAAGTGCAGAAATTGTTGAACAAGCAAGCTTAAACTCAGCCTTTTTTCAGGTAATCCCGCAGCCGACTGTTTTTTTAGATACAAAACAGTCGGCTGATTTGTGCATTGGCTCTGCTTAAGTGATGGCTGATTTTGGGCGGGCAATTTACGACTGCAGAGAGATGGGGCGACATCCAAAGAAAAGTTAGATTTAAAAATTAAGCAGAAACTGATTACGCTCCAGCAAAATATTTTGTTGCAGCAAACGAGCCTGGGTAAAAAAACTTAGCTGTGAAAGCAGGGCGATCGTGTAACTCCAGATTTTGATGTTTTGAACTCTACTCATAACTTCTGAGTAGAGTTCCATAAAAATACTGGGTAAGCACGTTATCGCAGAAAATATGAGACAATCACAAAAGTATTTGCCCTAACAATCGCCCTAAAAACTACGAAGTTTAACTGATAGGGAAGATAGGTCAAATTGTCAATGTTAAATTCCTATATCTTTAGATAGATTATGCTTTTTCCCCGATCGAGCGGCATTCTACTCCATCCCACATCCTTTCCCAGTCGATTTGGCATTGGAGACATGGGAATAGAAGCATATCGCTTTATTGACTTTTTAGTAGAGAGCGACCAGCAATACTGGCAGGTATTGCCGCTGGGGCCGACAGGATACGGAAATTCTCCTTATTCGTGCTATTCAGCAATGGCGGGAAATCCCCTGCTGATCAACCCAGAACTGCTGCGGGACGAACAATTGCTCACAGATGAAGATTTCGCTAATTTACCTGAATTTCCGCTCGATTATGTAGACTTCGAGCGGGCGATCGCCTTGAAAGTGCCTTTGCTCAAAAAAGCTTGCGAAAATTTCAAAGCCAAAGCATCTCCTATCCAGCAAAAAGAATTCTCAGCTTTTTGCGAAAGCAAAGAGAATTGGCTGGAAGATTACGCCTTATTTATGGCACTAAAAGATCACTTTGGCGGTGTTAGCTGGAACAATTGGGAAACAGAAATTGCCCGTCGAAAACCAGAGTCGGTAGAGAAGTGGCGTCAGCAGCTAAATGCTGAGATTTATTACTACAAATACGTTCAGTTTGAGTTTTTTCGCCAGTGGACGGAGTTGAAACGCTATGCTAACCTGCGGGACATTAAAATTATTGGCGACATTCCGATTTATGTAGCTCACGACAGCGCGGATGTGTGGTCTCATCCAGAAACATTCTGCTTGGATGAAGCCACCGGAGAAGCAGCTTTAATGGCAGGAGTTCCCCCAGATTACTTCAGCAATACAGGTCAATTGTGGGGCAACCCCGTATACAATTGGGAGAAGTTGCAAGCAAATAATTTCGAGTGGTGGGTGGAGCGTTTTGAAGCGATTTTCGCTTATGTAGACGTGACTCGTATCGACCACTTTCGAGGATTTGAGGCTTACTGGGCGGTGAAGCGCGGACAAGAAACTGCGATCGAGGGAGAGTGGATTAAAGCGCCGGGAATAGCTTTGTTGGATCTAATTAATGAGAAGTTTGGCAACTTGCCGATTATCGCTGAAGATTTAGGGGTAATTACTCCTGAAGTGGAAGCTTTGCGCGATCGATACGAGTTTCCAGGAATGAAGATTTTGCAGTTTGCTTTCGGCGCGGGCCCTGGCGATCCTTTTTTGCCTTTCAACTACGAGCGCAACTCCGTAGTTTACACGGGTACCCACGACAATGACACGACTGTCGGCTGGTTCAATCAACTGCAAAACTACGAAAGAGATGAGGTTTTGCGTTATTTAGGCTGCATAGATCCCCAAGGAATTCACTGGTCTTTAATCCGCATGGGCTGGATTTCTATTGCTAATTTGGCAATTGTTCCGTATCAAGATTTGTTGGGTTTGGGTACAGACGCGCGGATGAATTTTCCGGGGAAAGCAGAAGGAAATTGGGGCTGGCGATATCGACCAGAAGCTTTGAATTGGGAAGTGCGCGATCGGCTCAAAACTATGACTTACATCTCCGGGCGCGCTCCTAATAAACATTGATAATGGAGAAGGGGTAGTTGGTAATGGGTAAGGGGTAATGGGTAAGAAGTCAATAAAGACCGACATTCTAATTAAAATCTGTGGACTGCCCGCTATTACCTATTTATTACCCATTAACAATTACCAATTAACACTCAACCTTCATTCTTGGGCGGTGCTGAAGGATTGAGTTCCTTTGCTTTAAAAACAACTTCTTTGGCGACTCCAGGATCTCCGAGTGGTTCGGCTTGTCCGTTATTAACGGCAACCATTACCCCGCCGGCGTTACCTGCTACCACTACCAATTGCTTTTGAGCCCCCCAGGTGCGAACAGTCCCTGAAGGCAAAGTTCCCTCAAACTCTGTTTTACCATCGACTTCAACCTGCATCCACGATTCTGCTTTAAAAGTGACGTTAACAATCACTGGTTTATTGCCAGATTTATCTAAACGCTGACCTGTTCTTACTGCTTCGACAGCCTCGTAACTATCCGGTTTCTGATTTTGTGAGGCTCTCGATGCCTCAGCAGCTAAACGGGCTTGTTCTTGCTGCCCAAGCGCTAGTTCTTCGGCTCCCGCACCGTTTTTTGCGGTAACAGAACCGCTCATCAACTGAGATAAGACATTGACCGAACAGATAATTAGAAATGTGTAAAAGAGGTAGAGGTGCATCGGTCGCAACTGAGGCCCATCTTGCCAGGATAGCTTGGTTCTCGATCTGGGCGGCGGTTCGATCGGGAAAAAGTCGGCAAACTGAGTTCCGTCCAAACCCATTGCTTCAGCGTAGCGCTTGATCAAACCCTGAGTGTAGACGGGTTCGGGAAGTTGGTCGAGTTGACCGTCCTCAATGGCTTGCAGCAGATTCCGCCGAATCATTGTTACCACGGCTACTTTGTCCAAACAAATCGAGTGCTGTTCGCGGTACTGGCGGAGTTGAGCCCCAATTTCCGCTAGCTTCTTCTGAGCTGGTTCTGGCTCTTGGGAGTATAGTTTATTCTTAGTTGTTTTGAAGAATAAAAACAATAAATTCTTTGTCATATGCTGTGCTCCTGGGAATTTACTGGCACGCTTATTGATGTTAGGTTGACTAGATTCCATAAATAAATAATTTCCGCATCTTCTAGGGGTCGGCAGCAGCCTGGTGGCAATATTGGCGAACCGGGCCGCTGCAATTGAATCGGGCCGATGGCTGTGCGGTGCAGGCGCACCACGGGATATCCCAACTGTTCGGCAGTTCGCCGAATCTGTCGGTTTCTGCCTTCTGATAGAATGACTTCTAACAGAGTTTGGTCTTGCGCGCGATCGATAACTTTTACTTTCGCGGGCAAAGTTTTTCTGCCGGACAAGATGATGCCCTGACGCCACGTTTGTAGTATGCGTTCCGGGGGATCGCCCCGTACCCAAACCTGATAAGTTTTGGCGATCGAGTGACGCGGATGGGTCAAACAAAATGTCAGCTTACCATCATTGGTGAGCAAGAGGGCGCCGGTGGAATCTGCATCTAAGCGTCCTACGGGGTGGATGCCTTGACCGGAGCGCAGTTGTGGTGGCAGCAAGTCGAGAACTTTCGATCGGGCTCTTGGATCGCTGCAAGTAGAAACTACGCCTGCCGGTTTGTTGAGCAACAGATAGACCTTTGCGGGTCGATCCGTTGGTTGCACCGGGACTCCATCGACTTGGATGAGATCGCGATCGGGATTCGCTTTTTCTCCTAAGCGAACAATATTGCCATTAACTCGGACTCGTCCAGCTACAATCATCTGTTCTGCAAGACGGCGAGAGGCAATGCCCCACTGGGCGAGGATTTTTTGCAGCCTTTCATCAGACATGACGGGAGTGTGGAAATCCCCAACGAGCCAGCGGTGGGGAGGAAACACGACACGGTTAATTGATTAACCGTACTAGCAATGCTCAATTCCTGGTTGGGAATAAATTATAATGCTGACCAATTATTACAGGACGCCCGGCAAGAGTGCAGATTGTCCTTGTGCCCGGTGCAGATTGTCCTGATGGCATTACCCTGAATGCTGTGCAAAAACTACGACGAAAAGACTCGCTGCAGGCACAGGTTTGCACCGTTGGTTTGCGGCTGGTTTGAAAGGTGTGGGTCTGACCCGACCATAAACCAACACTACCATAAATCCCGTACTGCTGGTTAAATTTATACGCTCGATCGCGAATTTTTCATCGGGATCGCACAACTCGTGAACTACCCAAAGATCCCAAGGGGGGAAAGGTGAGAATTTTTGTGCTTCTGGCGTTGCTGATGCCAGATTTCTGCTTGATTTTAGAGTTGATCTGACTTGTATTCATCAACCCGGTTTCTAAGGAAAATCAGAGGTTGACAGCGGTCTATCTGTTCATAAACCGGGTTTTTGAGGCCGGATGTGCCTGTTCTAGTTAAATTTCTGTGCTTGAATATTAAGGTTTATATTCTGAAATTGTTTATGACTGTCGATCGAAACTCTATTCAATTTGACAATAGAGATGCCGCTGCTGGCTCTGGTGAGACTGTTAATCTCGGCGAGGAGCCGGGGAGACCTTCGCCCAGTCAAGGCAGCCGGATCGCAAGCGCAGTGCTGTCTCCGGCGGTGCAGTTGTGGCTGCGATCGCAAGTTCAGCAGGTGGACGAGTTGAAGGTAAAAATTGAGGGGAGCGATCGACAAATCTTCGGCGGTGCGATCCCCAAAGTCACGGCTGCCGCTCGCGGTGCTGTGTATAAAGGATTACACCTAACTGAAGTTGCCATAGAGGGCTGTGGCATTCGCATCAACCTCGGTCAAGCTCTCAAAGGCCAACCCCTGCGCCTCCTGGAATCCGTTCCCGTGGCAGGCGTTTTGAGGCTTAGTCAGGCGGATTTGAATGCGTCGCTGAAAGCGCCTTTGCTTGCTGATGCTTTGAACGAATTTTTGCTGCCTATGCTGCCGCTGACAGATAGGGAAAAGTCGCTGAAGTTGCAAAATTCGCAGATTATAATTGAGGCGGGTTTGTTGACGCTTTCTGCGACAATTTTGCGCGCTGGCGGTAGGCAAATTCCTTTGGTATTGCGGACGGGTTTGCGGATAGCCAGGGGTCGCGAATTGATGTTTGAATCACCAGAAATCGAAATGGATGGAGAATTAAAGAGCAGTGATTTCAATGGTTTTAAAATTGATTTTGGGCCGGAAGTTGAGATAGAAGAGTTGATCTTGAGTCCGGGGGAAATTGTTTGTCGGGGAGGAATTAGAGTTTTGCCTTAGTTAATTAACAGTTGACAGTTGACAGTTGACTTTAACCTGCGTCCTCGGCAAAGCCTGGGAATATATACCGAATTCCTAATTCCCCATGCCCAATTCCCCATGCCCAATTCCCAATTACCGATTAATTAAAAAAGAGTCGATCGCGGGCAACAGTAAAGTGACAAAATAGTAGACTAAGGGCGCGGTAAAAACATAACTGTCGGTGCGATCGAGAATGCCGCCGTGACCGGGGATCAACTGCCCCGAATCCTTAACGCCGGCGTCTCGCTTCATCATCGACTCAGTTAAATCTCCCAACAGGCTAGCAACCCCAATCAACAGACCAAAACCAGCCCCTGTATACGGCCACCCCGGCCAGTGTAAATACCAAGACCCAGCGACGGCCACGGCGATGCTGCCGCAAACTCCAAATACAGCACCTTCAACGGTCTTTTTGGGGCTGATGTGGGATAGGCTAGTCCGCCCGAAGAATTTGCCGACAAAATAAGCCCCAATGTCAGCGGCCCAGATGCAGAAGAAAGCCAGCAGCAGCGAAGTCAATCCTAAAGATATGTGGCTCGAAGTTGTCCAAGACGGGGACGGGTAAATGTTAACAGGCAAATTGCTTGCTACTGCTTGCGAAAGTTGTGTTGTAGCAAGATTGCCTGGGTCGAGGCCGACTCGCAGGCGTACCCAATAGCTGGGCAAATAACCGCCGTAGAACAATCCTAAAACTGAGGAGGCAATATCGGCGATCGTCGATAATTTAGGTTGGAATAACAGGTAGAAACAGATTAAGGTTCCCGCTAAGGGGAACATGGCGTCTACGAGTTGCGGTGCTAGGGCAGCAGTAATTAACAGGCCTTGACTGACGGCTAAGGTAGTTTTGGCAGCGGGTGCAATGCCTTTAGCCCTGGCTAATTGAAAATATTCCAATTGGCCTAGGTAGACGATGACTCCAAAGCCGATGGTGAAGTACCATCCCCCCATAATAATCATTCCCAAAGCAAGGGCGATCGCAACTATTCCACTGAGGATACGAGACCAAGGCATAAATGAATTTCTCTTGCAGACGGCGGGGGGTGATTCGATTTTGGATGTTGGATGTTGGATGTTGGATGTTGGATGTTGGATTTTTCTAGAGCACGAGTTTCTCCCTTGCACAGCTAACCCTCATCCCCGATCAGTCATCCAATATCTCAAGTCAGGCAGTCAATCCAGCTATGGTCGCCCCTATTATTAAGTATGAAGGTTAAGTGAACTTAAAAAAGATTAAGAATTACATAATTAATTAGTGTATCCCTGTCAAATTCTTGTCATGCCTTCTTCTTCCTTCTAATCCAGCTTTTCGCCGCTGAGAATAAATATGGGATTGACGGCGGCAAAGGTTTGACTCAAGCCGCGAGTCTCCAAGCGGTTGACGGCGGACTGGACTACCTCGACGTTGCGGACTTGCAACTCGGCGAATCCTTCGGAAAGGGCGTAAAGATTCTCTAAATTGCCTGCTGTGGCTACAACTCGACCTTGAGGTTGCAAGTACCCCCAGACTTCTTGGAGAATAGCTTTAATGGGGCGGCCTCCTTCGATGCAGACTCGGTGGGGGGGATTGGAGAGATTTTTGAGGCATTCCGGGGCACTGCCTTCTATGACTTCTACGTTGTCGAGTTCGAATCGATCGCAATTTCTGCGAATCAAGCTTGCTACTTCTTCGTCCCTTTCGACGGCGATAATGCGACCTTTGGGACACAGCAAACCTGTTTCTACGGCGATCGTACCAGTACCTGCACCGATGTCCCACACGACTGAATCTGCTTGCAGCCGCAGGTGGGAGATTAACAGCAGTCGGACTTCTCGCTTACTCATGGGAATTCCCGGTAAACGTTCAAATAAGTCATCCGGGATGCCTGGAGTGACGTAGGGCCAAAGCATAGTTATATTTTTGATTTTTGATTTTTGATTGAAGCAAGACCGAAGTTGGAACTCGCGGAAGAAGTAGAAATTCTCCCCATTTCCCCCAAGCCTTTATATTTACTGTCGCACAACCTTGAGAGTTTGGAGGTCAGGAGCGCTACAACCTGTGATTTTTCCGCCGGCGGCAAGGATTTGTTGCAGGTAGTCAACGGCTTCTGGGGTAATGATTTCACCCGGCATCAGGACTGGTATTCCTGGGGGATAGGGACAGATGAGTTCGGCGCACAGGCGATCGACTGCTTTGTCTGCAGGTACTGTTTCCGCTGGGAAAAAGAAGGCCTCGCGGGGGGAGAGGAGAGGAGGAGAGGGGGAGAGTGGGAGAGGGGGAGAGTGGGCAAATCTTCCATCGGACATCGGACTACTTCTCTCGGACTTCTTCTTTCGGACTTCTTCCTTCTTCCTGACATCCGTGACATCTTGTACAGTGCTCGTTGCCGAACTTCCTTCTTCCTTCTTCCTTCTTCCTTCTAAAAAAGTACAAGCTTTAACTAAATTGTCAATATCTGATTCTGTATTTCCCAAGCTGATAATAAATGTTAAATGTCGGGGCATGGGAAGTTCTGCGGTGACGCCGAGTTGAGAGTGCAGAATATCATCGGCGGCAAATCCTGTAATTCCTAAATCGGATACTTTTACTGTTAGCCTGGTGCGGTCTAATGCTGCAAAACCCGGTGTATTTAACGGTTCTAAAACTGATAATCCGGGAATTTGACTAATGCGAGATCGCGCTTTTTCTGCTAGCTGTAAAGTTTGCGCCATTAACTCTTTGCCGTGGAGTGCGATTTGTTGGCGGGCGGCGTCTAGGGATGCTAATAATAAGTAACTCGGACTGGTAGATTGTACTAACTGCAATGCTTTATTTAATTTTTGGATATCTATGCGATCGCCCTTGACGTGCAGCATCGATGCTTGTGTCATTGCACCGAGGGTTTTGTGGATTGATTGTACTGTTAAATCGGCATCGGCTGATAGTGCCGGTTCTGGCAAGTTTGGATGAAAGTTAAAGTGCGCGCCATGGGCTTCGTCTACTAATAACGGTATGTTGTATTGATGGGTAATTTGGGCGATCGTCCGCAAATCCCCGCAGACGCCGTGATAGGTTGGGTAAACCATCATTACTGCTTTGGCGTCGGGATGTTGTTCTAATGCTGCGGCTGTGGCTTCTGGGGTGATGCTGTTGGCAATATCCCAATCGGGGTTGTACTCTGGATTGACAAAAATTGGAATTGCGCCGGATAAAATTAAACCAGAAATCGCCGATGAGTGGATATTTCGAGGTAGGATAATTTTCTCGCTAGGGCCGCAAGTCGCTAAGATGGCCGCGATAATTCCGCAAGTCGAACCGTTGGCCAAAAACCGAGTTGATTGGGCTCCAAATGCTTCGGCAGCCAAGTATTGAGCTTCGGCAATTGCACTTTCTGGGTTAAAGAGATTGTCTAATTCCGGCAATTCGGGCAAATCCGATCTAAATACTGCCGCACCGAATAAGTCAATTAGGGGTTGAGAGATTCCTTGTCCGCGTTTATGTCCGGGGGCGTAGAATGGGGCGTGTGGGTGATTTATGCGATCGCGCAAGGCATCTAATAGAGGCGTTTGTTGTTGAGAGTTTGCTGCTGACACGCTTAATCCTGATTTGATTATTTAGAATTATAGCAACCGCCGAGGTTTCACCGGACGTTATTAATTGCTGAAACCGTTGCTGGAAATTTTGCGATCGCATCGACTGCTACCTTTTTCCTTGCAATCGCCAACAAGCAACACTGTCTCAATTTCAAAATTCTCTAAAATGAATGAATATGGACTGTTTAAATATGATACTCAAACATTTGAAAATCTTGGCTACTGCTTTACTTATGGTTTGTTTAGGGGCTGTGGTTTCAGTTACAGCACAAAATTCTACCACAGTCTGTAGCTTTTTTTCAGGGAAGACCGGCTTTCGAGTCAATACAA
The DNA here is from genome assembly GCF_036701435.1 of Microcoleus sp. Pol12A5. Taxonomy (NCBI): domain Bacteria; kingdom Bacillati; phylum Cyanobacteriota; class Cyanophyceae; order Oscillatoriales; family Microcoleaceae; genus Microcoleus; species Microcoleus sp. Pol12A5. The sequence continues at coordinate 1,437 of NZ_JAUBQU010000101.1, read as the reverse complement.
CCTGTTCGATAATATCGGCTGCTTTTTTTACTCCGCCCGATCGCCCTATCGCGTCTTGGAGGGCGATCGGCCTTTGTTTGTAAGACTCTTGGGTTAGGACTTTCCCAATGGGCGATCGAATGTAAACTAACCCTTGGGTGGGGTGATGACCTAAACTTTTGGCTAGGTAAAAAACCGATCGATTGTATAGTTTTCCAAATCCGGGTTCAGCGAATACAATAAATCATTAATAAACAGAAACTTTTAGCGGTAAATCTATGAAGAGATACCCTAATTCTACAACATTTATTGTCAAGAGTTATTGGAGATAGTAATTTGTGACTTACGATGTTATTCATCGAAAAATTTTGATGTTATCGGCCAACCCTAAAAGAACAACTCCTTTGCGCTTGGATGAAGAAGTGCGAGAAATCAAAGAAGGATTAAAGCGCACTCTAGGGATTTATTTTTGATTGAATCCGCAGAAGCCACGCGATACAGAGATATTCGGAGAGCAATTTTAGACCACAAGCCGAATATTGTTCATTTTAGCGGACATGGAGCGGGAGAAAATGGTTTGGTTTTTGAAGATGACACCGGATGTCAAAAGTTAGTTGATACTGAAGCCCTAGCAGGACTTTTTCAATTGTTTTCTGCACAGGTTGAATGTGTTGTACTTAACGCTTGTCACTCAAAGTACCAAGCTCAAGAAATAGCCAAACACATTAATTGTGTGATTGGCATGAGTCAGGCTATTGATGATAGGGCAGCGATTGAATTGTCAGTGGCGTTTTATGATGCTTTAGGAGCAGGGCAAACCTATGATTTTGCTTATCAGTTAGGATGCAATGCAATTACGATCGCGGGAATACCTCAAGAATTTATTCCTCGATGGTATGCTGAAAAAAATGAAAACTCCGCTCCAAAAACTGCTACTTTTATACCACCCAAGGAGTCTTATTCAAATATGTCTAATCAAAGAGATAAAAAAATGACAGGCGGACGTAACATCAAGATGGGAAGTGGTGATTACCGCGAGACATCGGTTAACGACCAAGGCAGTTATGTTGAAGGAAATTACTACAATAATTCAGCCGAAAAACAAAATCTTGCTGAAGCTGCTAATGAAATTCAACAACTGCTGGAACAACTCAGCAAAAATAACCGCACTGATACGATGACTGGAAAGATGAAAGTTGCAGGAGAAGCGATCGAGCAAATTGAAAGTAACCCTGCGTTGATGAATCGCTGACGGGGTGACAACCCCGTCAAAGAGTAGATATAATCAAGGTTCTAGCCCTTATCCCCTTCTGAAAAAATGGTCGCTTATTACTTCTAATCCTCATTAATTCAGTTACTAAATCTTGGCAAACTTCACTTACTGTCACCCAACATTCACCATATAAACCTATCCAAAAGTTGCTATGACGACGTACCGAGCGCCCTAATTTCTGCACC
>NZ_JAUBQU010000255.1:0-2622 GCF_036701435.1 Microcoleus sp. Pol12A5 | reverse complement strand
AAGTTACATTATCCGATATGAGGAATTGGTTTACTCACTGCTGTTATTGTACCTCATCTTTCTGAGAAACGCTATATGTCTGAATTTTATAAAAAACGGCTAAAATTAACTACAACAAGACCATAAATTTTTGCTAGATAAGAATTTGTGCCATTATTTTTAGATAAATTAGCACAGTAAGTAAGGAAGAGCCAGTATGGTGTACAATACACACCTTACCACTACAGATGGTGTCAAAATAGATTCCTTGCGTCCAAGACTTTATCCGCGGTATCTGAGATGTTCCACCATTGTCAATAAGCTTTTTATGAACGGGCCGGAGAGCCTGTTCCACAAGAAAATCTACTCTTCGCTTCACAGGTCGGAAAGCCTGTTCTTGAAAATGGTGAAGATGTGAGTTGTACCGCAGAATTCAAAACATTTGTGGCTTGACAACGTAAAATTCGTGTAATACAATGTAATTTATTGTAGTCTATCAATTCTTACTGCCATGAAGCTAACTGCTGGTTGCTAACCCATCCCGATCGATTTCTAACACTTTGTGCTTTAAAAACTACGAAAGCCAAAGATTTGAATTGGGTAGCGACCTATCGATCGTACTGCGATCCGAGCGTCCAGCACTACGAGGACGGCTCAGCAAACCAAGATGGAGCAGAAATATGCAAAAGAAAGCAATTCTCAACGCAGCTAATTTGACCTGCGAAGTCGCACCCACACGGACTTTGTTCGCAGATATCACTGTTGCTATTCATGAAGGCTCGCGCATTGGCTTAGTCTGTCGCAACGGCAGCGGTAAATCGACCTTGCTCAAGCTACTTGCCGGACAACTAATCCCGCAGATTGGCACAGTCGCGAGGACAGGTAGTGTTTACTATCTGCCTCAAGTCAGTACCCTGAATCTGTCTGCATCGAATGAATTGGTACTGGACTGGATCGCTTCTCATTCGGATGACTGGTGGACGGTGACGACGTTGCTAGAGGAGAAGTTTACCTCGGAAGTCTCCCTATCTCAGCCTCTGAGCACAGTGAGCGGCGGAGAACTGACGAAACTTTGGTTGGCGATCGCTCTATCGAACCAGCCTGATATTCTGTTGTTAGATGAGCCAACAAATCATTTAGACCTGTTAATACCAATTCACTATGAAGATACACTAAATGAGGCTGATGTCTTTCTTGTTGGAACTATCTCCTTAGCGTTATATTAAATGCAGCTTCATAGTAAATTGGTATCAGGTGGTAGATGAATATCAGTGCTAAATAATAAAGCATTTTTGATTTTGCCGTTGGCTTGAACTTCAGAGATACAAGCCAACCTAATTTGGCAATTCAAACAACAACTCCAGACTAATAATGTATATAATGAAACTCCCGGTTTTATTTGACAAAGTTAAGACGACTTAGATCTTGGCAGTCAACCTTACCATCATATTTTCGAGGAGTTCCCAGTTTATTTTGTTCGCCTGTCTAAAGATAGCGTAGATTAGCATCAACTCGCTCACTTGCCAATAAAGTCTAAATTCAACTCCCGCACAGCATCCCAGAATTGAGAGCGATAATAATAGCCATCAGCCACCAAATAACGTACAGAAGTTGGGAAGAAACAACGAGTATTTTTCAAATGTTTTGCATAGTCATCAACTCTTGTGATTTCAAGCGTTGAGCTTTGAGACTCCTGTTTTTTGCGAGATTTTTTTTTACCAGCTATTCTTCGGTTTTTGTGTCAGTTTTTTCACGGGCTTTATTTGAGGACGTGATGGAGTTTGTTGCACGCTTAAGCTATAAGATAAACGAGTCTCAATTTCCACAATAGAAATTACAGAAATTTCCAAACCCTGTTCTGATTTACCAGCTACACCATTATAAAAATAAGCCTTACCGTCAGTTTTCTTGCAACTTTTTATTAAAAAAGAACAATCAATAACAGCAAAAACTGTGTGTTCAGGATTTAAGGCTTGTTCGAGGAAATATTGATTAAATTGTGTAAAGTTAAAGCTTTTGATAAAGTGACGACGGTAGGTTTTTTCACTCAAACAACTATAACGACTGAGATTGGTAAAGTTGATTTTACCATAGCTCAGTAAAATAGTTGAGAATAAAGTGATTAAAAACTTCTTTTGGGGTTGACTAATCCCTGGCATTTGTTGTAATATTGATTCCATGATATTCATAAGGCAATCTGTTGAGCTTGCATATTTTTATAGCTTAACCGAAAAGAGTCCCTTTTTTTCTGTTTATTTTGGGTTCAGATTGCACTCACTTTTTTCACTTCTCTGTTTTATTGCGATCGCATCCCTCTTTAAAAACTGTCCGAAGTATTGATACCTCTGTATTTAACTTTTTTCGAGTTAAATTTTGCCACAGGTTTTTTGACAACTCTTGGGTTGTTTCTAGGACTTACGCATTGACAAATCAGCCCAAATATGAAGCAAGTGCTAAAATTACGGAATTCCTTTGGCAGGTCTAATTTTTTCCATCACAAACAATTGCAAAAATCCCTTAAATGCAGAGTTTTTGCGAGGATATTAATAGGAACTTAGCGGTTAGTTAATATTCAGCTTTTAGACCTACTTTTTGATTCAGGTAATGGAGAATAAAATCACGGGCTACTTCTAACGATAAATT
>NZ_JAUBQU010000254.1:0-2638 GCF_036701435.1 Microcoleus sp. Pol12A5 | reverse complement strand
ACAAACGTCAGCGATTACAACAACATCGGTGGCACTTCAGGGGCAACTACCCCTACCGGCACAATTAATTTTGCCGCCGATGAAACATCCAAAACCATTACTCTGGATGTATTAGGCGACACCCTAGCTGAACCCGACGAAACCATTGCCGTCACCCTTTCAAGTCCCACAAGCCCAGGCGTAACACCGACAATTACCACTGCTACCGCTACCACAACTATTACTAATGATGATACGGCTGGCTTTACTATTAACCCAACAGCATTAACTACAAGTGAATTGGGTGGCACTGCTACGTTCACTGTCAAACTCAACTCTCAACCCACTGCTGATGTTGCGATCGATTTGAGTAGTTCCAATGTTACCGAAGGAACAGTTTCCCCTGCTAGCATAACTTTCACTCCTGCTACCTACAATCAACCGCGAACAATAACAGTGAGTGGTGTTGACGATATAGTAGCTGATGGCCCTATACCTTACAAAATTTTCACGAAGGCTGCTTCCAGCACCGATCCTAATTACAATAACCTCAATCCTGAAGATGTCACCGTAACCAACAGTGACAATGAAACTCCGGGAATTACAATTAATCCGACGGCGGGATTAACTACTGGTGAAGATGGCACTCAGGCTAACTTTACTGTGGTTCTGAATACTCCGCCAACTGCTGATGTGACTATCGGTTTGAACACGGATAATGCTGCCGAGGGAACTGTTTCCCCTGCCAGCATAACTTTCACTCCGGCTAACTGGAAGACAGCGCAACCAGTAACAGTAACCGGGGTTAATGATAGCATAGTTGACGGCAATATTGACTACAAAATTGTCACAGAGCTTGCTGTTAGCGACGATCCGAATTATAAGCTAGATGCAGCGGATGTTAGCATTACCAATAAAGACGATGATACCGCTGGTATTTCTATTACTCCCACGCAAACAACTGCTACTGAAGGCGGCGCGACGGGCAGTTATGAGCTCAAGTTAACGTCTGAGCCGAAGCTCCCTGTTACCATTAACTTTAAAACCGGAAGTGAAATAAATGCGATCGGGACAATTACCTTTGACAGCACTAACTGGAATGTTGCCAAAACAGTCACAGTCACCGCTACCGACGACAGCAAAGCCGAAGGCCCGCACAGCGGCACGATCGCTCACACTGTTACCAGTGACGACACTAAGTATAGCGGCACAACAATTCAGGATGTCAATGTAGCGATTACCGACAACGACACAGCAGGTGTGATCATTACACCTACGAGTACAACTGCTACAGAAGGCGGCGCGACGGGCAGTTATACAGTCAAGCTCAACAGCCAACCGAATGCACCTGTTAACCTCATCTTCAATACAGGCAGTCAAATCAAGGCGATTTCTACGATTAATTTCGACAGCAGTAACTGGAATGTTCCCCAAACAATCACTGTCACTGCTACCGACGATAGCAAAGCTGAAGGCACGCACACAGGTACTATTTCTCACATTGTTAACAGTGCGGACACTAAGTATAGCAGCACATCAGTTCAGGATGTAAATGTAGCGATTACCGACAACGAAACAGCAGGTGTCAGCATTGCACCTACGAGTACAACTGCTACAGAAGGCGGGGCGACGGGCAGTTATACAGTCAAGCTCAACAGCCAACCGAATGAACCTGTTAACCTCATCTTCAATACAGGCAGTCAGATTAAGGGGATTCCCGGGATTACTTTCAACAGCACTAACTGGAATGTTGCCCAACCAGTAACTGTCACCGCTACCGACGATCGCACAGCCGAAGGTACCCACACGGGTATTATCTCTCACATTATTACCAGCATAGACACTAAGTATAACAGCACAGCAGTTCAGGATGTAAATGTAGCGATTACCGACAACGACACAGCAGGTGTGATCGTTACACCTACGAGTACAACTGCTACAGAAGGCGGGGCAACGGGCAGTTATACAGTCAAGCTCAACAGCCAACCAAATGCAGACGTTAAGCTCAACTTCGATACAGGCAGTCAAATTAATCCGATTTCTGAGATTAATTTAAACAGCACAAACTGGAATATCGGGAAAAAAATCACTGTCACTGCTACCGACGATAGCATAGCCGAAGGTACTCACAGCGGCAAGATAGGTCACGCTGTTACCAGTTCAGACCCTAACTATAGTGGCACGGCAGTTCAGGATGTAACTGTAGGTATTACCGACAACGACACAGCAGGTGTGAGTATTTCACCTACGAGTACAACTGCTACAGAAGGCGGTGCGACGGGCAGTTATACAGTCAAGCTCAACACTCAACCGAAAGCAGATGTTAGCCTCAGCTTCCAGACAGGCAGTCAAATTAATCCGATTTCTGAGCTTAATTTCAACAGCACTAACTGGAATATCCCGCAAACGGTCACTGTCACCGCTACCGACGATCTCAAAACCGAAGGCACTCACAGCGGCACGATCGCTCACACTCTTACCAGTACAGACACTAACTATAACGGTCAGACGGTTGAGGATGTAACTGTAGGTATTACCGACAACGAAAAAGCAGGTGTTACTATTGCACCTACGACTACAAATGCTATAGAAGGCGGTGCAACGGGCAGTTATACAGTCCAGCTCAACAGCCAACCGAGCGCACCTGTTAGCCTCAGCT
>NZ_JAUBQU010000100.1:0-22775 GCF_036701435.1 Microcoleus sp. Pol12A5 | reverse complement strand
GGCTGGTGCGGCAAGGGTTTGAGCCTCTGTGTCTTGAAAAACGATCGTTGAAAAGTATCTAACGACTGCTTTAAATCGCCTACAAGCCTGACAGTGAAAGTTACCAAAGGGGTATGGGGCAATGGCTAAGGCTGTGTGGCAAAGGCGGGAAATTTATTATTAGAAGCTTTATCTTATTTTGCGGATATAAGTTGAGCTACATTCACGGCATTTCCTAAAAATTCGCCTTATTATCCCTCATCAACTCCTACTGTAATTCCGCAACGCCCTGAATTACTATTTTTAACCAACTTTCTCCTCTAAACTGTCTTTTTTTTGTTCGAGAGCTGTCGATACAAATAGTCGAGGTAGTAAAAATCCCGACCGAGCTTTGTAGTCGGCAAATTCAGGATATCGTCCGAGTGAACGATCTTTTTTTATCATGTTAGGAATAAAAACACCAGCAACAAAAGCTGCCAGAATTAAAAAAGGTAGCCAGTGCTGAACTAGCATCGCAAACGATCCGTAGATGAGGATTTCTCCTAAGTAATTCGTATTGCGCGATCTGGCAAAAAATCCTTCAGTTATTAGTCCCGAACGGTACTTAAGGGTGTAATACTTCTGTGCATCAGCAGTATAGTGTAGAAAGACACCGATAATATTTAGGGAAATTGCTGCTGCCACTAACGGCAGAGGTGGTTGTGAGCCACTGCTAATCAAAATAAAAGGTGCTACCCAATAGAGACTAACTAACACAAAGCCGAATATTCCCGTTCCGACAGAGATTTCTTGTTCCCACTGTTTATCTGGATATATCTGGTCTTTGAGCAGCCACAACAAACCATAAGTACCGTGCAGGGCGAGATAAACCCAAGCACCCAAATTAAAATTTTGGTAAATGAACATCAATGTCAAAATAAATGGAAAGCTGAGTCCTTTGTGCAGATTGATAAAGTGCTTGCTTTTCATAGCTTTTGTTAATCTCTATCTAGTAAACTCAATCTCTGTTTATATTACACTTTTTTAGATCTAACTACTTATCACGAGCAAACTTATCAATCTGCTTCTATTTTGCCTGACGCGGTAACAAGCAACTTAAAAGCGTGACCGGAGTGCCCTCGTTCGTTTATTTGACAGCTCCGGCTCTCGGCTTAACAAAGAAAATCGATCGCGATTTCAGTAGCGATAGAATGTGGCGCGGCTCATCCGCTCCGAAAGCTTAATCAATGATTTCTCTAATCGGGCGATCGCTATTTAACAAGTTCATATCGTTTCCGGTTGCATGGGGATGATAAAGTCAAGGTCAATAATTTAACATTCCCCCACTCCCCACTCCCCACTCCCCACTCTCCATCATTGAAAAACGTGGTTTCTGAGCACCGATGAGTAAAGTCTTAAGTCTCGTTAAATTCCGTTTGAGTTGCGAATTTGCCCGTTGTAATCGACTCTCACCCTTCCATCTTGAGAAACCGTAACAACTGTCTCTACAGTATAGACAGACGAACCAGGCTTGGAACCCTTAAAAGTAAAAGTCCAAGTTCCATCGCCATTGTCAACAAAAGGCGATTCCTTAGAAGTACCGTGCATAGAAGCTTCAGCTCGATAGTTGCCTAAACCCCCATTAGCCCTTTCTGCTGCTTGACGGGCTAAGTTTTTTGCCCGATTGAGTTCGATATTGTTGTTAATCACTGTCACGCCATCGGTCTGATATTCAGGAGCAGGATTAGCGTTACTCAAGGTGGGGGAGACTCCAACGGCTAAAGTTGAAAGCGCTACCAGACCAGCAAGTCGAATGTTTAGTTTCATAATACAAACTGATTTATAGTTTGATAAAGTCTACAACGCTTGCCCGAAAAAACCCGGTTGAATTTTCAATTTTTAATTTTGACTTGTGAATCGTCTGGCATTTCTCCACCGTTCAAATAGCGGTAACTCATTCGAGAAATATCCCGAATCAATGTTTGAGCTGGCTTCTCCGTTTCCGGCGAATGCTTCACCATCACCGCCACCAAATAACGCTTACCGTTGGGCAAATCCACCATCCCCGCATCCGCAAGCATTGTATCAATGTTGCCGGTTTTGTGAGCAATAACTGAACCTTCGCCTAAACCTTTCGGTAGCAAAGAATCGTTTTTAGTTTGGCGCATGATTTGCAAAATGCGATCGCGCGATTTCACCGATACCAAATTACCCCGATCGACCTGGGCTATGATATTAATCAAATCCTTCGGACTGGTAGTATTAGTTCCCTCCAAATCTGGCAATTTATTATGCAGAACCGTGGTACTCAAACCCCAATTTGCAAAATTCTGATTTAAAACCTCAGCACCTCCCAACAATTCAATCATCATATTTGTCGCCGTATTGTCGCTGACAACAATCATCTTTTGGGCAACTTCCAAAGCCGAATACTTCTTACCAGGGGAGTCGTCTTGCATCTCCCCAGAACCGCCGACAATGTGTTCTGGCTTCAGCGTCAGCATCTGATCTAACTGCACTTTCCCCTCATCTACTGCTTGAAAAAAAGCTACTAAAATTGGCAGTTTAATTGTGCTAGCTGAAGCAAAAGCAGTATCCCCATTAAAGTTTAGGTAGCTTCCAGTATCTAAATCGACTAGAAATATTCCGGCTGTCAAACTAGGATTTTCTGTAGCTAAAACCTGAACTTGCGTTTTCAAAGCTCCTAATTCTTGATTCAGTTGCAGCACTTCTGGGGTTGCGGGTGCCGCAGATGCGCTATCGCCTGGGTTGTTCTGCCCTGTGCTGGTTTGTTCTTCTGTCGCTACAGTGGATGCTCGACTCACAGCATTTACCACCGACAGCAGCGTACCGCAAATCACCGCTATGCCAACTCCCAAAATCAGCAAGCGAGTAGCATACACCAACGGCGGTACGCTCCGAGGTGCAGAGCGTTTACCCGGTCTCTGACTCGCTTGTGGGCGGGGTTTAGGCACGGGGGTTTTTTTGGCATCTGCGGGGATTACCGTGTCTTGAATGCGAACAGGGGGCGAACTGGGACGACTTCCACGGGTTGTAGGGGGAGTGCCTGTGGGGAGCTGGCTGTTGGGATTGCTGGCGATCGAACTCACGTTTTCCCGCTCCAGAGTCGGGTCCGGAAACTCGAACATATCGACAGCAGCGAGACCTTTTTTCGCTGGTTGGCGAGTCTTCGACTGCGGAGTTTTGCTGGTTCTGGGTTTTCTGGGGTTAATTGCCGATCGGGGATCGGATAAAAAGTCTTGTGTAGCAAATTCTTCCGAAGATGTGGGAGAATTTGCTCCAATTCTGCTGCCGCGGCCCTGTTGCAGTGGCAAAGTCGCAGGTTCGGGCGATCGAATTTCTGAATTGCCGTTTTGCGGTTGCGGAGGGCGGCGGCGACCCGATTTGCCAGACTGACTTGCTTTGCCGGACTTAGGCTGCTTTGAGCCGGAGTTGGGAGAGGATATCGAGGATATCACCGATAATATCGATCCTTTGGGAAACCGCTCTGCCACGTCTTACTCCTTCATCACTAATGTAAAGTTCAAGTTTAAGATTTTTCAGCTTGCCAGCCAATCAATTTTAGATTTTAGATTTTAGATTTTAGATTTGCCCCAGACGCTGCATGGTATCAGCAACCAGGTTTATTGCTCGCAAATTATCGCAAAGCTTAGGTTTTTAGTCAAGAAACCCTGTTATGAAAGTGACAAGTGGGTGCAGGAAAGTTTTCTGTGAAAAACAATCCTCAATCTCACATCCCCAATTATCAGCATTTGTCCTAGCTATCCGTTGGATTTTCCGGTAACGCCCCATCCAGAGTATCAGAATTTGCCTCTCGTGGGTAAGTTTTGATTGCCCATTCTGTTTGGCGGAGGACGCCCCGCAGCATGGCGACTTCATCCACTGTCGGATAGGCTCTGTTGTACAAACGCCGAAATTTTTCCATCCGGCTTGCTGCTGTGTGCTGCTGCAAATATCCTATTTTTAACAGCAAAGTTTCTAGTTGCTGGTAATATCCCTCTAAATTTTCCAAGGAAGCACTGGCGAGGGGAATTGAGGGATTTTCTGTCTGGCGGGTGGCAAGTTGTTCTTGGTAACAAGTTGATAAATTATCTGTGGCATCGGGTATTGAAGAGGCAGAGCCTCTGGATATGCGTTCCCTGGCTGAGCCTGGGAACGAGGCATCTTCTTCTTCCTTCCCTCTTCCTTCTTCCCTCTTCCCTCTTCCCTCTTCCCTCTTCCTTCTTCCTTCTTCCCGGTATAGTTCGTAACAGCAGATAGCGACGGCTTGGGCGAGATTTAGGGAAGTGTAGGCATTGCTGCTGGGAATGCGGATCAGGCGCTGAGCGCGGTTTAATTCGGCATTGGTCAAGCCGCAGTCTTCTCGACCGAAAATTAGGGCGCTGGGGGCTTCAAGGAGCCAAGGCAAGGCATCTGCGGGTTCTTCTAGTTGTGTTGGCAACGATCGACAATCATCCCCTGTAGTTGCGATCGCTCTGACACACCCAACCAAAGCAGCGGGCAAACTCTCGACTACTTTGGTAGTTTCCAATATGTCGGCGGCGCGAACAGCCATCAGTCGGGCTTCTTCCCCTAAATGATCGCATTGAGGATTTACCAAAACTAATTGGTGCAAACCCATATTTTTCATGACACGGGCAACAGAACCGACATTCAATGGACCGGCAGGTTCGACTAAGACGATTCGGATGTTGGCGTCGGCCGTTTCGAGCATTTTTATTTCGGGAGGTGTTAGGCAGAAATTGGTTGTTTTGTTTGTTTTGATTAAAATTTAATCTGTAATGTAATGTCAAAGTTAGCATGGCCAAGCAGCGATCGAAATCTGATTTACCGACAAAAATGTGCCCAGTCTGCGATCGACCTTTTACGTGGCGCAAAAAATGGGCCGACTGCTGGGATGAGGTCAAATACTGCTCCGAACGTTGTCGTCGCCGCCGTTTGGCGGCTCAAGATTAAGAAGTTAGGGCAAGTTGCTCGATCGAAGCTAAGATTGCAAAGGAAAAATTTTAGGTTATTAGGTTATAAATTATGGCATCGCAACAAGTGCAACCAAAGCTAGTTATTCACGGCGGTGCCGGCAGTTCTCTACACAGTAAAGGCGGAATTGAGGCGGTGCGAAAATCGCTTTACGATGTTTTGGACGAAGTTTATCCGCTGCTGAAAGACGGTGCAAGTGCCGTAGATGCAGTGGTGCGGGGGTGCCAATTGTTGGAAGATGACCCGCGATTCAATGCCGGTACTGGTTCTGTGGTGCAGTCGGACGGTCAAATTCGGATGAGTGCTTCGCTGATGGACGGTTTGATGCAGCGTTTCAGCGGGGCGATTAATGTTTCTCGCGTTCAACATCCGATCGAACTTGCTCAATTTTTGCAGCATTCGGACGATCGAGTTCTCTCTGATTTTGGTTCGGCGGAATTGCTGCGAGAACTTCAATTGCCGATTTACGATCCGATGACGGATTTGCGCTTGCACGAGTGGATGCAGGAACGCCAAGGCAATTTTAGCAAAGCAATGGCTGACGTGGTTGCCGAACCGGCCGGTATGGGTACGATCGGAGTCGTAGCTTTGGATGTGCATGGACGCTTGGCTGCTGGAACTTCGACTGGTGGCAAGGGTTTTGAGCGGATTGGGCGGGTTAGCGACTCGGCGATGCCGGCGGGAAATTATGCGGCCCAAAGTGCGGCGGTAAGCTGTACGGGGATTGGCGAGCACATTATGGACGAGTGTTTGGCCGCGCGAATTGTGGTTCGGGTGACAGATGGTTTAAGTTTGAAAGCTGCTTTTGAGCGTTCTTTTACTGAAGCTGACGAGCGTCAACGGGATTTTGGCGCAATTGGAATTGATGCTAGCGGGGCGATCGCTTTCGGCAAAACTAGCGAGGTGATTTTGGGTGCTTTTCACAACGGTATGGAAATGGGTGATACTTTGGAAATGAGCAAGGGAACGCTGATTTTTATTGCTTAGCAAAGATGAGATTTGTTGCTTTTTTTGGATGCGATCGCGTATTCGCCGCGCGATCGCATGATTGGGACTACCTCCTGTTTACGTCTTAACCGTCTTGCCGGTAGCTCTACATAACATGAGTTCAAACGATATTAAAGAATTAGTAGAACTGCTTCGACGCTTGCGGCAAGAAGATAAAAATCTTCGCGTGTTCGGCGCAGATTCTCACCAATACAAACTGGAACAAACGCTTGCGGAAGCTGAGTTGCAGAGTTTCGAGCAGAAACATAAAATCAAGCTGCCCAAAGATTACCGTTTATTCTTGAAAGAAATTGGCAACGGTGGAGCAGGGCCCTTCTACGGTTTGGAGCTTCTTGAAAAGGCCGCACAGTATCGCGATTTGAGCAAACCATTCCCCTTCACCAAAGCAACAGACTCTTATTCAGATGAGGAGTTGGAGGAGTGGGGCGATAGAGACGAATATCCCGGCGTGTTGGAGTTATGCCATCAGGGGTGCGCCATCTACTCTTATCTCGTTGTAAACGGCCCCGCACACGGCACGATTTGGAACGGCAGGGAGGATTTCTATCCAACGGAATTGTCTTTTGGCAGATGGTATCGCCGCTGGGTTGAGAAGGCATTGCGGACTCTTGAAAATGAGCCGCTTGTGGATAAGCTCGCATTGGGAATGTCCAAGGAACAAATCTTAGCGGCAGCGGGAGGCGACTGGCAAGAACGAAAAGCCCTTTGTAACTCAATTTATTTCTTTGAAGCTCCAGAAATCCCGGCTCAACTTGAGTTAAACGAAGACAAAATAGTTATCAAAATCAACCTTTGGCCTTTCATATTAGCGCAGCCATAGGAAGGGCGGCATTACGCCATAATTAATAACCTCCTAATAGCCTTGGCGGTTGCTATAATACCCGCTTTATTTTTTAGTCTTTTAGAGAGGGACTTCGTTTGTGTAGTTTGAGGTAAAAAGCGATTTCAATCGCCGAGTGACACAGAAGATAACTAAAATGGATTTGGTAGAAAAAACATTAAATCAATTATAGTACAACAATTTAAGCGATCGCGTCACCTTTGTAATCTTAAATCTGCAGTTGCCAAAGTTTAACAGTACCGTTCTCCCCGCCGCTAACTAGAGTTTCAGCCAAAAGCCCGATCGCCACCGCAGACACAGGGCTAGAATGTCTATCTAAAGTGTGCAGCAATTCGCCGCGAAAATTCCAAAGTCTAACAGTACCGTCAAAACAGCCCACTGCAAAGTATTTCCCGTCGGGGCTAATTGCGGCGGCGGAAGTAATGCGAATTCCTGTGTGCACGGAATGCAATAAGTCGCCTGTTTGCAAATTCCAAAGTTTGATAGTTTGGCCACCATGATTGACAAGAATTTGGCTATCGGAAGAAATCGCTACATAATTTTCGCTGCCAAATGTTCGTCTCACTTCGCCTCCGGGCAATTCCCACAAAGTGACTGTGGCGCGACAGAAACCGCTGGCTGCATTGAGGCCGCTGGCCACTAGCATTTTGCCGTTGGGACTCAGGGCGATCGCACTAATGTCATCCCCTTGATAGCCTTCCAAAACTTGCAGCAGTTGGCCGCTGTTGAGGTGCTGAAGCTTGATTGTGCCGCGGGTGGTGCCGATCGCCAAAATTTGCCAGTCGGGGCTGACGGCGACAGATTCGTGGCGGTGCACGTCTGCCAAACGCTTCAGCAGTTCGCCATTTTGCAGGTTCCAGAGTTTGACTGTGCCCGCGCGCGATCGCGTCAGCAGCGTTTTGCTGGCGGGACTGAAAGCAACTAGCAACACGGCTGTTGAATGTCCGAAAATTGTCTGCCGCAGTTCCCCGCTGTGCAAACTCCAAATTTTCACTGTACTGTCGTCAGATCCCGTTGCCAGTAATTGTCCGTCGGGACTGATAGCCGCAGACAAAATCCTGTCTGAATGGTGAAGAGTGGCTTTTAAGATAGCGCCGGTTGAGGTTTTTGGCTGCGTTTTATATCCGGCTATTTCCAGCCAGTCGATCGCATCTCTCCAATTTTTGAGAGCATTTCGGGGTCGATTTGTCAATAATTCTATGTATCTGTACAAAGTTTTTGACAAGTCAACTTCGACACCTTTGATTTGTTTGTTCAGAAAAACCGCGATTTCCGCTGGGCTGTAGCCACACAACAAGCCACAGAGATGCCGCTTTTCTACGGGTGTCAGCCCTCTTCTGGTGTGGGGGGCGAATTCTTGTTTGGCATTTGCCAAGTCGGTGTAAAGCTTTTGGATTTCCCAGCGGTTGCTTGCCCGTGCAAATGGTTCTTCTGGTCGATGGAGGGTAGAGGGTATCATTTGCGGCAGTCGCGATCGAGTTCCTAGTCAAATTCCTAACCAAAATCCTAACATTCGCTGTGCGCGATCGAACTGTTGTCACCGCTAATCTATTTTTAACACGGCCAACAGGGTAATGAGTTTCAGGTAGAAAATCTGCTCTTTTACTGTTGGCAAAATAACTATACATCAATCGGAGAAATAGAAAATGCCTGGAATTGCGATCGCTTTATTTTTCATCCTAGGTTTAGTTTTAAGTCTTGTTGGCTATTTTTGGGGATTAGTTCAAGCTTTTGGACAGGAAACTATTTGGGGAGTGCTTTACTTGCTTGTCCCCTTGGCTTCATTGGTTTTTTATATCAAAAATTGGAGCAATAAAAAAATTAGAAAAACATTTTTACTTCAATGTGCGGGATTGCTAATGTTTGTATTGGGAGGAATTACTGCTTCAGTATTTTATGGCAAAAATTTTGTAAAAATCTCTGACTCTGGGCCTAATGTAAAGCAGCCGGCTAACGAGCAATCGCCCTCTTCTTTTCCTTCTGATTTCAACACTTCTCAATCACCCTATCAAGAGTTATCTCCTGCTTTCGAGTCATTTCCTGTTGCCGCAGCACCTGTTGCTGAGCCTAATTCTGCTCCTGTTGCTCAAAAAGATCACTTCAAACAATCGATGAAACTCGGCTATATCTACTACGGGCAGGGAGACTATCAAACCGCTTTAATCAATTTTAACAGAGCTTTACAGGTACGTCCGGGCGATGCTTATGCTGTTAAGGCTGTTTATAACACCAAAAGTGCGATCGTCCAAAGCAATGTCAAATAATAATCCGTGCATTAAAAGTTGCCTACAGCGGATAGATAAGTAATTTACATTGTTTTTAAACTCAACAACTATTAAACTAATGAAAATTTTCAAGAAAACAGCAAATAAACTAATAATTAAAACTACGAGTTTCTAATAGTCTGCTATTAATTTGTTTCTTCCTCATCATTGGATTATTGCAGATTATTTTAGCATCAAATTGGATAATGGGAGGTATATTTATGTTGTTTTCGCTGTCCTTGTTGGACGGCGCGATAGATGAAACATACATTTCTGATAAAACTTTTAGCAAAATGACTGTTAAACGACGGGGTGTATGGTTTAATTATGTTACCGAATGCTCAACTCACGAGATTTCTGCGGTGGAATGAGAGGAAGTGGGAGATAGCGATGGAAATCGTAGCTATTATGTTTATTTGTGGATGTTCGGGGGCGATATCATCTGTTTAAGAAGCTATTCACTAACAGAACAACACAAAATTGCTGATTTGATTCGCAGCTATATCTCGATTAGCGATAATCGCACCCTTAGCAATGTATTTGCTTTGCAAGGCCGTAAATCGTAAGTATCCTGTGGGGAAGCCCAAATTAATAACTAACGATAATTAAGCAGGTGTAAATAAACTTGACAATGTAACAAAATGTAAACCTGTACTCACCTGGGTGATTACTTTCCTACAGATTGCGAAGCTAACTTTTTATTCGCGATCACATAATTAATATATTTTTAAGATTCATCTATTTTAAATCATAAAAAGCTATCTTAAACCCAGCAGGTAAATTCGCGAGATTTGTTGTCGGTTAGAAGTTTTAGTGCTAACCTATTACCAAAATAAAAGGGGTCAGGGCAGAAGACGACTTCAAATAATATATAAGTTAACAATTCGACCGATCGGGTTAGTAAGGCGATCTGTAACATCATTTTTGGAATTTAAGGGCCAGGTAAATGAAAATAATCAAGCAAACAGCAAGTGAATTAATAATTCAGACTCAAAGCATATTTGATTTTTGGTTTCCTAGTTGTTTATTCATGGCTTTTGGACTGTTCGGGCTGGCTTTTGATTATCATAAAGCAACTCTGAGCTGCCAGCGATTGCAGGCAAAACAAGGCAGTTGCCAAATTGTGCGATCGAATTTACTGGGTTCAAAAATCCAAGAAATTGAGCTTGCTTCTTTGCAGGGAGCTAAAGTTCAAAGATGCGGCTATAAAACCAGAGTTGTACTTTTAACTTCTGTTGGCAATGTTCCTTTCACTCCTAACTCCACTAATTGGGGAACCCAAGACGCTGTTGCTTCCGACATCAATTTTTATGTTAAAAATGCCAAAGATCGATTGCTGCGTTTAAGTCAAGAAGATCGCTGGTTGGGATGGACAGGAGGCATATTTTTGCTCGCAGCAGCCGCAGTGATCGTTTTGAGAAATAATGAAACCTACAGCTTCGATGGAAATTTAAACACCTTGACTGTTAAACAGCGGGGTTTGTTGGCACGTAAAGTAATTGAATACTCTCTGTGCGAGATTTATGGTGTGGAAGTAGATCGAACCAAAGATAGGCAAAATGACACTTGGTATGAAGTCAGACTGTTAGTTTGTGGAGGATCTCGCATATCCCTGCCCAACACTATGAGCCCCTACGAGCAAGTAGAAATCGCTAAAGCGATTAACAACTATCTGCACCAGCAAAAATAAAAAAAATAGCCGATCGCGATCAACCCGATTTCTCAAGTTTGCCGACTTACGCAGAAACCGGGTTTTTCACCAAAATCTCTTCTACAGTGCCATCGCTTCCGTTATAAAAACCCGGTTTATTTGGTATTTAGTGCGAAATTCGTGGGTGGAAACTCATCATCTAAAAAGTGAACAACCGTTCACTTTTTAGGTTCTTTCAACTTCCAACCTGGTTTGACAACTTGCCGGGAACGCGCAATTACTAAACAATCCTTCGGCACATCTTCTGTCACCACAGAACCCGCAGCTACAGTAACATCTTCTCCCAAAGTGATCGGTGCAACCAGCACGGTGTTAGAACCAGTTTTACTCCGATCGCCTATTTGAGTTTTGTGCTTGTTTTTTCCATCATAATTTGCCGTAATTGTCCCAGCACCGATGTTGACTTTTTCTCCCAAAGTCGCGTCGCCTAAATAAGACAAGTGAGCGACATTAGTTCGATCGCCTATTTGAGTATTTTTCAATTCTACAAAATTGCCGACGCGGCAGTTCGCCCCAATTTCTGCGTGTGCCCGCAAGTGTGCGTAAGGGCCAATTCGCGAATTTTCAGCAACCATACTGTCAGAAACCACCGAATAAAGCACAGTCACATTTTCTGCAATTTGACTGTTTTCGATCAAACTGCCGGGGCCGATGCGACTCCCCGATGCGATCGAAGTGTTTCCCCGCAAGTGAGTTTGCGGTTCAATTACCACATCCGGCTGCAACTCTACGGTATCGTCAATGGTGATGCTGTTGGGCTCGAGCAGCGTCACTCCCGCCGTCATCCACTTGTCCTTTATCCGCGTTTGCAAAATATCGCAAGCTGTAGCTAAATGCTTGCGATCGTTAATTCCCAATATTTCTTGATAATCTTCCACATCCACCGCCATCACCGGACTGAGGAAATTTACCGTATCAGTTAGGTAATATTCTTTTTGGTCATTATCTGCCTTCAATTCTGGCAAAATTTTCTCTAAATCCGGCCAATGAAAGCAGTAAACACCTGCATTAATGCGGTGATTTTGCTTTTGAGCTTGTGTGCAGTCGCGGTCTTCGACAATTTGCTCGACTAAGTTTTGACTGTCGGTAAATACTCGGCCGTATCCTTGGGGATTCGGCAAATTAGCTGTCAATAAAGTAGCAGAGTTTTGGTGCTTTTTGTGAATGGCAATCAATTGTTTGATAGTTTCTGCCCTCAGCAAAGGAACATCTCCATTTAAGACCAGCAAGTCTCCTTGAAATCCCTCTAAGTGAGGCAGCAATTGTTGAATGGCGTGACCTGTTCCTAATTGTTCGGTTTGTTCAACAAATTCTAGGGAAGGAAGTTGAGAATTTTTCCCTGATATTTCTTGACCTCTCATCAGCGATTCTTTAACGAGTTCGCCTCGATAACCGACGATGACAAGTCGCCTGGTAATTTGAATTTCTTGACAACTTTGGAGGACTCGCTCAACTAGCGATCGACCGCCCAATTCGTGTAGAACTTTGGGCAAGTCAGATTTCATGCGCGTGCCGCGTCCAGCCGCTAAAATTGCTATTGCTACCATTGTGCGATCGAGTTATTTGCTATAAAAACTTGAATATTGACTAACTGATGATATCACTCGCTGCCCACCGATGACACTGCGATCGCACAAATTTTTCATCTAAAATTTCCCATCTCGCATCTGCGCGATCGAGGCTTTTTGCAGCCGGATGTCGCTTTTAGGGGCGATGCTTGCGGTTCAACTTAAGGCTGTTACGGTATCTGGACTTGCGCGCCCGGTATCAATTACCAGGTTGAAGCAGCGGTATTGGGCTACCGAGGGAGAGGATTTTCGCCTGTCCTGCAAACCTGAGTTCGGTTTGTAGAAAGGACTGAAGTCTTTTCCCAAGGGATGCCAGGGGTAGCGAGAGTGATAATTTGCATCTTTGGGCTAGGATTTGCCACGATACATTATACTATTTGTTGAATTTCAGTTATTGTGTTTTCAACTCCAAAAAACTCTTTCTGACTTTTTCATTTTTTCTACCTTTTACCTTCTACCTTCTATCTTCTGCGTTATCAGGTGTCCAGCTATGACAGAGCTTAATTTTCAGGAACTTGCCAAGCAGGGAAATCTCGCCACTGCGATCGCATCTTGGCTAAACAGCAAGTTGCAATCTGAAGGCATCACAGCCTCGGCAAATCTCGACGGCGATTGTTTGGATGTAATTCTTGAGGCCGAGCAGGTACCCATAGAAGATACATTAGTTGATTTTGTTCGCACCGAGCTGACGAATTTGCAGCCGGATTCGATTCGCAAAGTTAAGGTTGAGGGCCGAGAAAGCGGTCAGATTGCTGCTGCTTGGAGTCAAGAGTTTAGTGTGGAGAACAGCAATTTTGAACCGCAGAGCTTAGGGGGAGAATCTGTGCCAAATAGTGCTGTTGCTAATATGGATGATCGCACAGAGATGGAGAACAATTTTGAGGAGGAAAAACCGCCCGAACTTGCTGCATTTGAGAATCGGCTGCGATCGACTTTCATTGTAGTTGGGCTAGTAACGGGTATGTTGGCGATCGCCGTGGTGGCGTTTGTCGGTAAAATTGTGAACCAGCCAGCAGCAACTGCGGGGAATAATCCCGATGAAACAGCAAATTTAGCAACTGCACCAGATACTTTTCGAGAAGCCGTTAACAGCGCACTCAAAGCAGCAGAATTAGGGCGATCGGCTAAAACCAAGGAAGATTGGACTACAGTTACCGATAGCTGGCAAGAAGCGGTTTCATTAATGAGAAGAGTACCAGTCTCTAGCCCCAACCATCAACTAGCTCAAGCAAAAGTGATCGAGTATCAGAAATATCTACTTTACGCTCAAGAAGCAGCAGTAACTCCTCCTCTGCCAACTCCAACTCCCGCACCAGCCGAAAAATTACCTTCGGAAAAAGCAACTCCTAAAAAATCAAATTCGCCCAAAGAAACTTCGGAAAAAGCAACTCCTAAAAAATCAAATTCTGAAAATAGAGCTTCAGAGAAAGCCAATTCTAAGAAATTTCCTTCCGACCAAAAAGCAGAACCAGAGAAAAAATCTCCTTCTAGATAATGTTAAAATATAGATTTGAATAATTATGACTGACAACACTTTAATTGTTTCTCCTGAATGGTTAGCCGCCAATACCGACAATCCGCAAGTTGTAATCATTGACTGTCGGTTTTCCCTGGCAGACCCTGAATTGGGACAAAAACAATATCAAGAAAGTCACATTCCGGGAGCTTTCTATTTAGATTTAAACCGCGATCTCGCGAGTTCAGTGGGCAAACACGGCGGTAGACATCCACTGCCAAATATTGAAGAATTAGCTGAGAAGTTGAGCGCGATCGGTATTAATTCACAAGAAACTTTAGTTGTAGCTTATGACGATTCACGGCTAGCTTTTGCGGCTCGTTTGTGGTGGCTGCTGCGGTATATCGGACACAGCAAAGTGGCTTTGTTAGACGGCGGTTTCAGCGCATGGAAAGTGGCGGGCTATCCGGTAACAAATATTTTGCCAGAACCCCGTGAGGGTAAATTAGTTCCTCACTTGCAGCCGGATTTGGCGGTAGATATTGAGGCGGTAAAAGAGCGTAAAGACTTGCCCGGAAAGGTTTTGGTTGATTCCCGAGAAAGTGAGAGATATCAAGGTTTGCGGGAGCCGATCGACCCCATTGCAGGTCACATTCCGGGTGCGGTTAACTATCCGTGGCAAGGGGTGACGGATGAAACTGGAAAAGTGCGATCGGCATCCGAACAAAAACAGCGGTGGACGGAATTAGAAAAAGCCGAAGAAATTATTGTTTATTGCGGTTCCGGGGTGACGGCTTGCGTTAATTTACTATCTTTAGAAATCGCCGGAATTCCCGATGCTAAACTTTATGTCGGTAGCTGGAGTGACTGGTGTTCTTATCAGTTGTAGTGCCCAGGATCGAGATGATTGTTGACTGTTGACTGTGAGTTGTAGGGTAGCCAGCATTGATGTCAACTTAACGTTAAACCCTAATGCCAGCAGCGGTTGAAACAAGAGCCTCAAAACGAAATTCCTCGCTAAGCTGTTGCGGGATTTAAATTGTATGTCAAAAAAATTAAAGTCTTGTGGGGTGGGCGTCCCGCCCGCCCTGAATATACAATTTAAATGCGCGACAGCTTATGAGGACTAATGAGTTGTTCAGTCCTCTTTGAGAGGACTTTAGCTATGAGACAGGGAATTCATTCCCTGGCAGATTGTTGAGTGAGCGGGATGACTGGCGAACTAAAAGTTTAACTTGACACTAATAGGTAGCGGGGAATCACTTCGGCCCACCTCAATGTCGTCGTAGGGTGCGCTGCACCTTACGGCGAAGTAAATAATACCCTAAAAATCAAAATAAATATAAGGCAAACCCCCTTCAGGAGCCAACACCCAAACCGCATACAAACAAAGCGGAACTAACACCAATTTCAGCGGCCAATTTAACTCCAATTTCAAACCCCGACTCAACGCATAATTCCCCAGCATCGCCGCAGCCAAAGCCGCCAAAATCCAAGTTAAATGCACTCTTTCCAAACCCAAAGCTTCGCCATAAACTTTCTCAGCAAACTGCACGTCAGCAGTGTGTCCCCACAAATGCGAAATCGCCCATCCAGAATCCTTTAAATCTGGAAGACGGAAAAATATCCAACTACCAAAAACCATCGCCTGAGTCAACAGCCAACCGATCGCAATCCCGATCGGATTTTCCCACAAAAACTCGATCCGCAACCGCTTAAACACTACATCAGTCAGCCTGTGAACCGCCAAAGCTAAACCGTGCAAACCCCCCCACACAATAAATCCCCAAGCTGCCCCGTGCCACATTCCCGCAATTAACATGACCAGGGACAAATTCAGACAAGTGCGCCACAAACCGACTCGCGAACCACCCAAAGGAAAATACAAATAATTGCGTAGCCAATCACCTAAAGTCATGTGCCAGCGCCGCCAAAAATCAGCTATGCTGGCACTAAAATAAGGAAAATCAAAATTTGGCGGCAAATACCAACCCAGTAGCAAAGCAGTACCGCGCGCCATGTCAACATAGCCACTAAAATCGAGATAAAGTTGCAGCCCGTAAGCAAAAATCGCCAGCCACAAATCCTCGCTACCCGCCCGCTGCAAGTTGGTAAAGCTTAAATCGACATAAATTCCCAAGTTATCTGCGAAAAGACCTTTTTTTACTGCACCAAAGGCGATCGTCCAAAGTCCCTCAGAAATGCGATCGGGGGTCGGAAATTGCTGGGTTTTCAGTTGATATATCAAGTTGTGATACCGAGTAATCGGGCCGGAAATCAGTTTTGGAAAAAACAACTTGTAAGCAGCAAAGTGCAGCAGCGAAGTAGCAGCAGGCGCGCCTCGGTACACGTCAATCAAATAAGCAATGCACTCAAAGCAAAAGAAACTTAATCCCAGGGGTGCGATGACGTGACTTTTCACCCAGCCAGCTCCGTCGATAGCTAAAGGCCAATTGAACAAAGTGCCGATCGAACTCAATAAAAAAGGCACATACTTAAAGCCCAGAAGCAGCAACACATTCAGGCAGATGCCTATCCACAGCAGCAACAAACGGCGGCGGTTCCAAGATTCATTAGCAATCCGCCAATCCAGAGGTTCCCCAATCGCCATCGCCAAGCAGTAATTAAACAAAGCACCGACTAAAAGCAGAGGAATGTACCAAATTTGCAGCGAAGCGTAAAAAATTAAACTACCCGCCAACATGATGAACAGCCGCCACCACCGCAGCGGAACCAACCAGTAAGCCGCGAACATAACTAATAGAAACAGGGCATATTGAAGGGAGATGAAAGTCATACCATTTTAGATTTTAGATTTTAGATTTTAGAATTGGGAAGTGGGAATTGTGAATGGCTTATTTTTTATGGGTTTGGATTACGCGCCTACAGTTGCATTTTTTTATTAATCGAGACTTTGCTAAGAACAAGATTTATCATGGATGTTAGCCGATCGCCGACACGAAAATAAGCCCTCGGTAAGTCCCTACTATATAGTCGGCAACTGAGAACTGCTACATTTTACAGCACAAAGGTTAAATGCTGTTGCAAATTAAATAAATTTTGCCTGCTATAAATTATCTATCTTACGCACCATATAAAAATCGCTGAAAAAATATAATTAGGTTCGCAGCATCCGACTTCAGTCCTCAAAAGCTAAAATGCCTGATATCGTTTCCCTTCGCATCGGAATAATACTTTTTATCTTACAGTCCTAGCATCCCGCACAGCAAAAAAGTGATGTAACCGAAAATGTTTGGAATTCCTCACGATCGCAGGTATTTGACAAGTAGCCCCATCGCCTTTCAACTCTTCCCAAACGTCAAATTCAGTCAGACCCAGCATCGTAATATCCATAAAAATTGGGCTCGGCTGTGCTTTGCCGAACCCCAACTTTCAGCACCGTGGGCGACTTATATCGCAGTACAAGGAATTTCTGCCAGCAAGTCTTTCAGCAAATACCGAAAAACTATCTTCATCCTCCCCAATCAAAACTTTTGTTGCTGAATCCGGCACTGGCGATCTAGAATTTGCGATCGCGTGCGGTATTTCATCTGCCTTACCAGCGGACATTTCCAAAGGATTTTCTTCCTCTCCAGGATACAGAATTGGCAGTGTGACAAAAAAAGTCGAACCAACTCCGGGTGAACTTGTGATTTCAATACTTCCCCCTAGAAATTCCGCCAGTTTTTTGCACAGAGACAATCCCAATCCCGTGCCTTTGACGCCCTTCTGCAAGGGGTTTTCGAGTTGGACAAATTCTTCAAAAATCCGCCTTTGATCGGCTGGGGGAATGCCGATGCCCGTATCTGCTACTGAAAAAGTAACTGTTCCTTCCTCTCCCATTTCCGCAGCAACTCGAACTTCACCTGTTTCGGTAAATTTGAGGGCATTAGAAATCAGATTTCGCAAAATCTGAGAAACTTTTCCCTCGTCGGTTGTGAGGATGGGAAGTTCGAGAGGATCTTCAAAAATTATAGAAACGGGAGAGTTTGGGGGAAGCAGGGGGCGCATCATTCCTCGCAGCGCGCTGAACAAATCTTCGACTTCAAAATCAGCCACGCGAAGAGTTAGTTTTCCGGCTTCCACTTTGGCTAAATCTAACGAGTCGTTGACAAGTTCTGCGAGAGACTCGGCGGATTTGTAAATGTAATTTACTTGCTTGTCCTGTTCGGCTGAAAGTTCTCCGTCGAGGCGATTTAACAATATTTCCGAAAGGCTCATAATTGCCGTTAGCGGAGTGCGAAACTCGTGGCTCATATTGGAGAGAAAGCTGGTTTTGAGTTCGCTGGCGCGCCGGAGAGATTCGGCCTTGTCGTTCAATTCAGCGTAAAGTGCCAGGACTCCGCGATTGGTATCTTTTAGTTGTTGATTTAATTGTACGAGTTCTTCTTGACGCTGGCGGAGTTCGTCTAAAGTGCGTAGTAATTCTTGATTTTGCTGCTGAATTTCGGCATAGGGATCTTCGGGAATTTGGCGCGCTAGTTTGTCAACTAATTGATTTAGTTCGATCGCACTCAGCGCAGGCATATGTTTGGAAAACTGCTTAATTAATTGTACAGCCGTTCCGCGATCGGGCGCCGAGTCGATTTGCACTTCGTCCATCAACCGTTTGGCTGCTGCTAAACCGAGTCCCGCGCCGGTTTGCGATCGAAAATTGGGGCTTAACACAGCCGGTAAATCAGCAATTCCCGGCCCCGTGTCGGAAATCCGAGTCCGAAAAATTTGGGGCGAGTCCCCTTCCACAATGAATTCTACTTTGCCACCGCCGGCATATTTGAAAGCATTGCGGGCAATTTCGGAAACTGCTGTGGCGATGCGGGTTTGTACTTGGGAATCGAATCCCAGCCCTTTAGCAATTTGGCGAGCTCTTTGGCGTACTTGTACGATGTCTTGTTCAAAGCGGACTTCCGTCGTCAGGATTGGGTAACTCACGCTGCTTCTCTCACCTTGGCTACTATAACTGTCATGTCATCGCGAGTGCGTTTGAAGTCCCGGTAGAGCACGGCTGCGATTAAAGCAGGATGCCTGGAGGCTAAACCCGGGTAGCGGTTTAAATTCCACTGCGCCGCCAAACCGTCGGAGTGCATGATGAGTAGGGACTGCTGCGACCAAGGATAGACAAATTCTGCTACTTTTCGCATCATATGTCCAACTGTGCCGTTGTAGGAAACCATGCTGCGGCTTTGGTTATCTGTGACAACTACACCGCTGATGTTGCCAATTCCGGCAAAACAAATTGTTTGTTGGGTAGGATCGATTTGGGCGATCGCCGCAGCCGCTCCTCTGGTATTTTTTAAAGCAGCGTGCGCCTTCTCTAAAATTGCTTTGGGCCCGAGTTTGGCGTTTTCCTCAAATACGCGCACTGCTTCGCGAGACGCTTCCTCCGCCAAATCCCCGTAGCCGAGTCCGTCAGCAACTAAAATCAGGTTTTTGTCAAGGTGATTTTCCGCCGCCCAGGAATCGCCGCAAATTTGCTCTCCTACTTTCGGCAAGTGGATGACCCCCAATTCCAAGTAATTGCTGTTTTGGAAGGCTTCCCGGCTATTTTGGGTCGGTTCCAGCCGCATTAATAAGGCTGTTCCCAGTTTTGGTACAGAATGAATATCAAAAAAACTAGAGAGGCGTTTAATTGCCCCCAGTCCTGTTCCAGGGCTTCCCGCTGTAGAAAAACCGTCCCGCAGACAAAGCGCGACATTTGCCATTCCTTGGCCCCGATCTAGCGCTACTATTTCAATGCTATATCCTGCCGCTGTTTTTAATGTTCGCAGCAAAATTTCTCCTTCGCCTCCGTGCTTGACCACGTTTTTTGCTGCTTCGGTGGTAACAATTGCCACTTTACCGCGATCGGTCTCGTTAAATCCGACTTCGGCCGCCAGGGCCACTGCGATTCGCCGCGCTTCTCCGACTTGACTTTCTTCTGTTAGGGGCAGGGCTACGGCATCTATCATTTTTTATCAGCTCTTATAATGAAATCCTCCATACGCCAACCCTCTTCGGGTATGGTATGGGATTCCAAGAATCACTTCTTGGCTTTGCTGGTTGCTCTTTATACCAATTTAAAAAATAATACAACTATACGCAAGCTCCAAACCCCGATCGTCCTCACTCATTCCCAATGCTTTAATCTAAAATCTCAACTCTCAAATCGTATTACTTCTTCAGCGCCAGCGGACGATCGCAATTTTAGTCCCCTTACCCACTTTGGAAACAATCTCAAATTCGTGCATCAACCGCTTGGAACCACTGAGCCCCAAACCCAAACCGTGATTAGAAGTATAACCGTCAGTCATTGCCAATTCGATGTCTGGAATTCCCGGGCCCTTGTCTTCAAATATCAGCCGCAGCCCTTTGCGGGTCCCTAATTGCAGCATTTCGAGAGTTACAGTTCCCCCTTTGCCGTACTCTACAGTATTGCGGGCGAGTTCGCTGGCTGCGGTAACGATTTTCGTTTGGTCTAATAAACCGAATCCCATTGCTACAGCCCAAGTTCGCACTTGCTGTCGTACGTGGACTATATCGGATGACGATCGGATTTCTAGTATCTCACGTTTTGACATGGCGGCTACTGTACCAAAATAGAACTTCTCCCCAAAATATAGGACTTACGCTCATCAACTTAGTTTCTCCTAATAGGACTTACGCGCTTACTACGATTTTCTCTCAAAAGAGAACATAGTGCGGGAATCTTAAACCCTTGATTTAACTTCCTTGAGTGCGTAAGCCCTTTCCTAAGAAATCTTCTGTTTGTCAACAAGGTATCTACAAACAAATTAGGTTTCTTGACTGCCTGTGCCTCGGTCAGGGAACAACTAATCGACTGCTTACCCTTGCTCGTCAAGAGACCAACCCAAGGAGTTTCTTAACAAAATCATGCCCTTTTCAACGCTTAAAGCTGTGCGAACTCCTGTCAGGGAAAGCCCCAACTCAACGAGGGTAATAGCAACCGCTGGCTGCATCCCGACTACAACTGTCTCCGCATCTAAAATTCGTGACATACTAGCGATATTGTTGATAATACGACCGATAAAAGAATCAACTATTTCGAGGGAAGAAATTTCAATTAACACACCTTTAACACCTGTTTTGACGATGCGGTTTGTCAGGTCATCTTGCAGTGTAATTGCTAAGCGATCGTGCATATCTACTTGAATTGTTACTAGCAAGAATTCTCCCATTTGAAGAATTGGTATTCGTTCCACAAATTCACCTATTTGTTGTTAAGTTTTGCTTAAGATTTTCTGTCAGACTGCAATATGTTTATCTTTCCTCTTTAAGATTTTTTATAGTTAAACCTTGGCGCTGCAAAGCGACTTTAAAAGCATCTGCTAAAGTCGCTTTTGTCAGAATATCCTGCAAGTCAACTCCCAAATGAACAATGGTTTGAGCTATTTGCGGGCGAATGCCGCTGATGATGCACTCAGTACCCATTAAACGGGCGGCGGCGACAGTTTTTAATAAATGTTGAGCAACTAAAGTGTCAACTGTCGGCACACCTGTAATGTCTAAAATTGCAAATTCTGAGCCGGTTTCCATGATTTCTTGCAACAGAGTTTCCATTACTATTTGAGTGCGGGCACTGTCGAGAGTCCCGATCATGGGTAAAGCAAGAATACCTTGCCAAAGTTTGACTACTGGTGTTGACAATTCGAGCATTTCTTGCTGCTGGCGTTCGATGACTTCTTCGCGAGCTTTGAGAAAAATTTCTGTCACCCAAAGGCCAAGCTGGTCTAATAAACTGGTGGAAAGCCAAAGTTGTTCGACAAGTGCGTCGCGGTTTTCTGTCAGTTCATGACAAAGCCGATCGAACAATGGCTTTTTGAAGCATAAAATGAAACTCGCTATCTCTGAGGGAGTAAAGCCTCTCTGAACGCGCGATCGTGAAACTTCTGCTAGCAGCACCCGCATATTTTCCCATTCGGGTGTCTGGATGTCGCTAAAGTTACCGTTCCCGACTGCAATGTGGAGCAATTGCAGGAACTCTTGACACTCGGAGCGCAATTCTTTGGCTCTCATCAAGTCGTCCCGCCGCAGCCCGGTATTTTGCAGTTCTTTGAGCCAGTCTGCTAGTAACTCTGCTTTGTGTCTTTGTAGGATTTCCGCGATCGTGTTATTGCTTGTGAGTTCCATTGAAATTCTCTCCTGCTTAGGAATTGGGATGAAGTTGTACGAGCGATTCCCTACGGGATAGCTTCGCCGCGCGTACCAAGCGTTTTTTTTGATGGGGCAACTTCTGAGTTTAGCTCACTGCTTGCTATTTGCGAGTAAGGGTTAAGTACCTAATTGTAAAATGCGTTTGACGATCGCACTGGTAGAACTCGGAACTTCTATTTCGATTAAGGAAATCTTGCCACCTCCGGCGATAACTGCCGGTGCTTCCGGCAGAGTTTCGACTTGATAGTCGCCTCCTTTAACGTATATATCAGGCTTCAGGATATTTATCAGTTTAGTTGCTGTAATCTCGGAAAAAATTACTACGGCGTCTACTGGTTTGAGGGCAGCTAACACTTCGGCTCGCTGGTTTTCCGGTACGATCGGGCGGGGTGGCAATCCCGGCTGCTGCGGTTTGATAGCTTGCACGCTGGCGTCGCTATTCAAGCCCACCACGAGCGATCGCCCCAATTTTTTTGCCGCCTGCAAATAGCGAACGTGGCCACAGTGCAGGATATCGAAGCAGCCGTTAGTAAACACGATCGGACGCCACTTGTCCGGAGCGGATGCGATCGCTCTTTCAAGTTCTCTCAACGTGTAAATATCAGAAATCATTGCAGTCATTACCACCAAATTTGAACAGCGATCAAAATTATTCTACCAAAAAAAGTGAAATTTAGCACTTTTACTATTGAATAATAAATCATTTAAGCCGGCAATAATTAATAGTTAACAGCGAGGGAATAGCAGGGTAAGAGCATCTCAATCACGCTTGACAAAAGGACTCAGAAGAATCTAATATATTGTCAGTCAAACAAGAACG
>NZ_JAUBQU010000253.1:0-2645 GCF_036701435.1 Microcoleus sp. Pol12A5 | reverse complement strand
CCATCGCTTGTGCCGTTATTTTCTCCTTTGTCTACCAAATCAATACCTACATTTCCCTCAATTCCTCCTTTTAAATAACCAGAAGCAACTACCACATCTAGTCCAAATCCAGCACCAATAGTAGCTTTAAGTTTGAGTTCGTCAACATCTTGTCCTATGCCGTTAGCATTTTCGCGATCGCTTACATAAAATCCATCCAAAACTTTAATAGCCGATCGCGAATCGAACCCAGCATTTTTCCACTGTTGAAGTCCGTAGGTATCGTATCCAAATCCTAGATCCGCAGATGCACTAAATTTTCCTTCTAAAAGTCCGCTGATTGGTCCCCAGATGGGAAAGGTTTTGTCGATGTTGAAGTCAAACCCTAGTTTGGGCATATCATAGGTAAAAAGGTTGACATCCGGTTTCCCTAATAGCAAATTAACTGCATTACTTGGCTTAGTTAATAGGGGTATGTCTAGACCTTCAATTCCTGTAAAATCATTCAAAAACTTCTTGACTTTGCCTCCTGTTTTTGAGTTTATTTGTTGGTTGGCGTTGGCAGGACGACTCTTAGAGACAAGCACAGCATTTTTAGTGCTAGAATTGGGATTGGTAGCATCAAACTTTCCTAGTCTATAGGAACCTAAGTCAAGGAATAATCCACTATTATTGGTTGAAATTTGGTTGGCTAACTGACTGAGATTGTCAATGTTTTTAAGGCCATCTAAGAAGCGAGTATCAATTTTTTTGCCTAACAATGTTCCTGCTATGTCTACAAGAGTAACTTTGCCATCTTTATTTTGGTCAAAAAACTTGCCAAGACCAATTTTAGACACTAATTTAGTATCAGCATTCAAGAAGTCAACAACTGGTTTGAAGGGCTTGACAATTTCTGAGATTTTGCCGACAATTGGTTTAGCAAAGTTACTGACAAATGTTCCCAAGTTAAGTTTGACATTATCGAAGTTTACCGTTGGAGTTTGCGGCCCGGTTAATTCACCGTTAGCGTAGTTGACGATCGGCCAATTAACTCCGATGTCGAAGTCAAAGGATGGGATAGCCGGATTGCCGTTAATGCTAGTTTTGGCTTGCAGACCGAGATTAGCACTACTATTTAAGGTAGGGTTCAATAAGTCTGACAACTGATAGTTGCTAGTAAGTTCTGGGAAAGTTAGGCGATCGCCGTCATTTGCACCTCCCAAATTATCTAAATCTTTTAATTTGACGGCAAATTTTGCTTCAGCTTTGGTAGGACTGTCCTTATCGTTGGCAAGGTCAATTTGGAAAAAGCCTAATTTACCTTTGGCATTGAAATTATTATCTAGACCAGCTTCTACATTTGCGTCCAGTTTGGTTTGAGTGGTGTCAACATAGAAACCAAAATCTTGATTGATGCCAAATCCTAATGATAAGTTACCCTCAAGTTTGGATTGTGCTTTGCCATTTACATCCAAACCTAGTGCTGGAATTCCTAAGTCTCCAGAAAGGTTAACATCTGGAAATTTATAGTTTTGGTCTAGGAAAATTTGTAGATTAATGTCGTCTGGAGTTCCTTTGCCAATGACTTTTAAACGAGGCACAGAGAAACCAAATACAGACTTGTTGGGAGGGAAATATTTGGTTAATTCTGCTTGCAGGTTGTTGGCAATTTGTTCAGAAAATTTTTGGGTAAATTGAGAAGTTAATTTTGCACCTAATGCTTCGGAATTGAAATTGCCATCTAGCGAATCTTGGACAAGAGAAGTGAGGGTTGAACTGAGAGTACGCTCGCTGACTAACTTCAACTCATTTATTGCAGTCTCTTTGAAGGTATTAAGGAAATTTAAAGCACTAGAATTGCCGGGAATTACGTCTTTCAATTTTCCTAAGATTGGAAGTTTAACTTCCATTAAATTTTGATTGAGACTGTCTTGAAGCTGAGTCAAACTTCTTTCCAACCCTTGTAATGTTTGCCCCCAGTTAAAAGAGACGTTATCGATATTAACTGTTGGCTTTTGCGGTGCAGTTAATTGACCGTTGGTATAATTAATCGCCTGCCAATTAGCGCCTAGGTCAAAACTTAAGGAAGGAAAAGCAGGATTGTTGTTAATGCTAGTTTTAGCTTGCAGACCGAGATTAGCATTAGCAGTTAAGGTAGAATTAAACAAGTCTGATAACTGATAGTTACCGCCAAGTTCTGAGAGAGTTAAGCGAGAGCCATCATTCGCACCTCCCAAATTATCCAAATCCTTCAAATTGACTGCTAATTTAGCCTCAGCTTTAGTGGGATTTTGAAGATTATTATTCAGGTCAAGTTGTAAAACGCCTAAATTAGCTTGTGCCTTAGAGTTGTCATCTATTCCGGCGTCAAAATTAGCTGTAAGCTTGGTTTTGTCGGTATCTATGAAGCAACCAAAATCTTTATGGACGCCCACAGCGATCGCCAAATCAAAATTTGCTGTTGATTTAGCTTTCCCATCCGTAGTCAAACCTAATCTCGGCACCCCTAAATTTTGGGCTAAATTAGCATCGGTTTGATATGCTTTACCCAGTGTAATTAGTAAAGTGCTTTCATCTTGAGTAGAATTGCGATAGACTTTGACGTTGAAATCAGATCCAAGTACATTGCCCAGAGTAGTTTCTAACTGATCGGTAGTTTGATTTACCCCATTTTTAACCGCATC
>NZ_JAUBQU010000006.1:0-105400 GCF_036701435.1 Microcoleus sp. Pol12A5 | reverse complement strand
GGCAATTTGTTGGGAGGTAATAATCATCATATTATTTTCCTGTGTTCTCTGCTGGCGGGACAAGTTTAGCAATTAAATTTGATATTATAGCATTTTTTGGAGTGAAGGTGGAATTGGGCGATCGAACCTCATTACATTTTCAACTAATATTTTGGACTTCGCAATAGTCCGTCTGGGGTTGGAACCCGTGTTAAAGCTTCAGTGCTCTGGCATAGGAATGATGTTAAATGCGATCGATATCTGGCATTAACGCCCTAGCCCGCCTGATGTTTAAACCCATTTCAACGCTTAACTATTTTTGCAGAGGAGTGATGTTAAATTAGATTAGTTTCGTCGATCCTTGATAAAAAGCAGCGCTAAAATAGGTTTGCAGAGCTCATATTTCTAGGGATTTGGGAAAAATGACAACCGTTACTTTAAACTTAGATACTGTCGAACTAACGGACGAACAGTTTTACCGTTTATGCCAGATGAATCGAGATTGGCAATTTGAACCGACTGCTAAAGGAGAAATTATCATTATGTCACCAGTAGGCGGAGTCAGCGGCAATCGAGAAGCCGATTTAGTTGGCTTGGTTTGGATGTGGAATCAACAAACGCAGCTAGGGAGAGTTTTTAGTTCTTCCACAATTTTTAGGTTGCCCAATAATGGCGATCAATCTCCAGACGCGGCTTGGGTTAGCTTGGAAAGATGGTCGGCTTTAACAGAAGAACAACAAGAGAAATTTCCGCCAATTTGTCCTGATTTTGTCATTGAATTGGGTGAAGCGAAGCTATCCCGTAGGGAAATCGCGCACAGACCCGCTGCGACCCCTTCAGGAGAAAATGCAGGAATACCTCAACAGCGGCTTGCGCTTGGGTTGGCTAATTAATCCTCAAGACGAACAAGTAGAAATTTATCGCCCTTCTCGCGAGGTAGAGATTGCACAGTTTCCTGTGAGTTTATCAGGAGAAGATGTCTTGCCCGGATTTGTCCTTAATTTGCCGATAATTTGATATTGCCTCAAATTTTTCCTGTTTCCAACTGTATTTTCTTGGGACAAATATCATCATCGTACCAACCAGTCAAAGCCACAGCCAAAGCATCCGCCGCATCATCGGGTTTCGGAATATAACCCAACTCTAACTCCCGCGCCACGGCCTCTTGCACTTCGGACTTATCCGCATTACCGCGGCCTGTCAAAGCTTGCTTAATTTGAGCCGGCGTAAACTCGAACAGCGGCACTCCACACTGCGCCAATACCAGTGTCAAAACACCCCGCGCTTGCGCTACCAGTATGGTATTTCCCATCTTGTAAAAAAACAATTTTTCGGCAATTGCTACATCTGGTTTAATCTCTTCAATTACCGCGTGCAAATCTTCGTAAATTGTTTTGAGGCGCTGTCCCATTTCTTGTTTTGGCATTGTTTTGATCACGCCGCAATCAATCATCGAAACAAAGTTTTCATCTTGTTTACCGGGGACAATTTGACAGCAAATTGCCCCGTAGCCGAGATTTGCTAAGCCGGGATCTAATCCTAAAATTCGTTTTTCCATTGCCAGAATTAGTAATTGGAAATGGGGAAAGAGGCATTAAAAATTTGGGAAATGTTTCCTCACCACCCATTACCAATTACCAATTATTAATTACCCCTCAGTTGTTTCTAGGCCGAATACCCGATCGAACACTTTAGTCACTTTATACCCCGAATCTATTGATTCTAGCGGGTCTTTCCGCAATCGGTGCCGCAAACACAAAGTCATCACCCGGCGAATATCGTCCACAGTCACCTCTGTGCGGCATTCCAAAGCCGTGAAAGCTTTCGCAGCCCGATTCGTCACCAAATCGCCCCGCAGCCCGTCTACATCCAATTCCGCGCAAACTTGGGAGATTTTTACCCGCAACTCTCTATCGATAGTTACCGATTTCAATCTTTCCTGGGCTTCCACCAACCTCTGCTGCAGTTCATCTTGTTCGCGCTGGTATTTCGCGAGAAACTCCGCTGGATTTTGGTCAAAACTCGATCGCTGTTCGACAATTTCCACTCTTAAATTCGGGTCTTTCACAGTCCGAATTTCTGCGTGCATCCCGAATCTGTCGAGCAACTGCGGCCGCAATTCTCCTTCTTCTGGGTTCCCGGAACCGATTAAAATAAACTTAGCCGGGTGGCGGATCGAAATGCCTTCTCTTTCAACAGTATTCCAACCGCTGGCGGCCGAGTCGAGCAAAACATCGACTAAATGATCGTCGAGCAAATTGACTTCATCAACGTACAGAATGCCTCGGTTAGCTTTAGCTAAAAGACCGGGTTCAAAAGCTTTAACACCTTCTGACAAAGCTTTCTCGATGTCGATCGTACCGCAAACTCGGTCTTCGGTAGCGCCCAGAGGCAAGTCTACCATTTGAACTTTCTTGCGCGCGATTGTAAGGTCAGTTTGAGATAAAGTGCGATCGCGCACCTCATCGCTCATCAAATCTGGATCGCTGGGATGACTGTTAAAAGGATCGTCAGCCACCACCTCAATTTCCGGCAGCAAATCAGTGAGGGCGCGGATTGTGGTAGATTTACCAGTACCTCGATCGCCCATAATCATGACCCCGCCAATTTTGGGATCGATGACATTCAACAGCAGCGCCAGTTTCATCTCCTCCTGGCCAACAATTGCAGTGAAGGGAAAAACAGGGCGGCGGGCTGGGGTAGCGGTAACGGTTGGTAGAACGCCCGCATTTAGGGTATTGCTGACTTCGGCAGTAGGACTCACAGGATAACTCAAAATATAATAATTGCTTGTTTATTGTGACATACAAGCGGACAACAGTCGATCTGCAGCCTTGAAATCCAAGTGCAGAGTTTGTGTGATTTCTCTCAAAACGCCGCCAAAAACAGACTATTTCTGAGACACAGAACACGCCAACTCTAAAATTTGTTGCTGACGTTCATCAGACAAACGTTCAACCATCGCAGCTAATAGTTCCGATACAGACAACCAACGCCTTTCTTTCGACTTCCAAACAACTAAAAACTGCTCGGTAGACAGAGTACACAAAACTATTGTTTCGCCAGAGCGGTCGCTAAATTCTATTTCGTAATTCCCATCATCATAACAATCTACAATAGCCCCTCTAGCACCTAGGTGTAAATTATATTCAGGCAATATTACTAACAATTCTACTACATCAAATACTTCTGGTAAGATCGTGCTTACCTCCGAACGAATAGTGTTACCAGTCTCGCCCTATTACTACCCGGTTCTACGATCCAAGCTGTACGGAAAATCTCCTGCCGTCCTGTCCTTGTATGCCCAGAATTGCCAATTCCACAGCATAGCGCTGTCCGTGTTTGTCATTTAGTCCTAAAACTGCTTCCGTATCAATAGTTTTAGTTAAAATATATGCTAACAGTAACTCATAGTTTTATTGATACAATTCTAAACGACGCTGAAATATTACAGCTTGATGGCTACCGAATGGATTATCTAAATTAAGAGCATACTTTGTTAATTTCGATACTCGATAACGAGATGACTGACAAGTTCTTTTAGCTTCATGTTTGTTGAGATAACACTAAATTTAGCATCCAACAGATTAAAGAGCTGTTTTGGGAACCCGATCGACTTTCTATTTTAGCTCTAAGGTACAATAACTAATAACTAATGACTACCACTGTGGCTCGGAAGCCATCAAAGCAGTCGCAGCCTCGCTCGGTAACGGCTTAGCAAAAAAATAACCCTGACCGTATTCGCAGCCGATCGCCCTTAACCTAGCTAATTGTGCCGCCGTCTCCACACCCTCAGCAATCACATCCATACCCAAAGCGTGAGCCAGCGCCACAATCGTGCGGACGATCGCCACATTCTCCCCCTCGCTTTCGAGCTCCATCCGCCCCACAAACGACTTATCAACCTTCAAAGTATCCGTAGGAAAACGACTCAAATAACTCAACGACGAATAACCAGTGCCAAAATCATCAATTCCCAACTTGACATTAAGCTGCTTCATGTGCTTTAAAACCGCGATCGCCGACTCCACATCATCCATCACCACACTCTCAGTAATCTCCAACTTCAAACTATCGGCACTCAAACCCGTTGTTTCCAAAATCATCTGAATGCGATCGACCAAATCCGGCTGGGCAAACTGCTTTCCCGACAAATTTACACTCATAATTAAAGGCTGATCGAAATCAAACATTCCCTCCCAAAGCCGCAACTGCCAGCAAGCCTCCTCCAACACCCACTCACCCAGCGGTACAATTGCCCCCGTTTCCTCAGCCACCGGAATAAATTTCACCGGCGAAATCAAACCTCGCAGCGGGTGCTGCCAGCGCACCAAAGCCTCAAACCCAATAATCCTACCAGTTGCCAAAGATACAAACGGCTGGTAATGCAGCAAAAACTCCTGACGCTTCAAGGCCACCCGCAAATCAGTCTCCAACTGCAATCTCTCCACCGCCAAAGCGTGCATCGAAGCATTAAACACCTGATACCTTCCCGTTCCCAAAGCCTTCGCCCGGTACATCGCCGTGTGGGCGTCCCGCAGCAAGTGTTCCGGCTGTTCCCTGACAGTAGCAGGTTCGCCGCCCACCGCAATCCCGATACTTGCCGTCACAAACACCTCCTGCCCCTTCAAATCAAAAGGCAAAATTAAAGCTTGGTGAATGCGACCGGCCAAATCCACCGCACTGCCAACATCAACATTCCTCACCAAAATCGCAAAATCGTCACCCCCCACCCGCGCCACAGTATCCCCGGAGCCAATAATCGCCCTCAACCGCTGCACCACCGACATCAGCAGTTCGTCCCCCGCCAAATGACCCAAAGAATCATTAATCACCTTAAACCTGTCTAAATCCAGAAACAGCACCGCAAACAGATAGCTACGCCGGCCCCTAGTATTGGCGATCGCCCGCCCCAGACAATCCACGAACAAATCCCGGTTGGGCAAACCCGTCAGAGAATCGTGAAAAGCATCGTAAAGCTTTCTGTAAGCACTGACACCCACACCAGTCACCACCAAACCCAAAGTCGGCGACACTAACGGTACCCACCCACCCCCAGTAAAAATCCCATAACTAATCCCCAACAGTCCCATCAATCCCGCACCCCCAGCCAATCCCGCCTTCACAGGATGCTGAATCCGCCAAGCCAAAACCCCGCCAACCATCGCCCAAGCACCGTTCCACAAAATTTCCGCCCATTCCGGCCACACCCAAAAGAGCGATCGCCCATCCAAAACAGCACTCAATATTTGGCTGAGCATTTGCGCGTGCAGAAGCACTCCCGGCATTTTCGGACTTTGCTTTTTAACGGGACTGTAGGGCGTCAGAAACACGTCTCTGGTGCTCGGTGCAGTCGTCCCGATCAACACAATTTTTCCCTTAACCCAGCTTGGTTCAATTTCCCCCTTCAATACCTGCGTGATACTGACTTGTCGCGCCACATCCTTACCAGAACGGTATTTGAGCAGAATTTGGTAGCCTTTGGCGTCGAGATTTGCATAGCCGCCGCTGTGAGAAGTTAAAGGCACAAATTCTGCCTTTCCCCAGTTGATTTGGTGGGGATGAACAGAACTATTTTTCTGCTGTACTCTGTCTTTGAGATACAGCAAAGCCACTTGCACAGAAAACGATAAAGCAATCTTTTTGTCTGGTTGCGAGACTGAGAGCAAATTGCGGCGTACAACGCCATCAGGATCGAGCACGAAGTCGTTAAAACCGAGCCGATCGGGCGGTATCCCCGGGGGCGCAGCCACTCCCTCACTTTCTGAATCCCTCAATTTATAAATCGCCACAACATTCCGTGCTTTCAGCCCGGCCAGCAATTCTTTGTGTCCCGGCGCTTGAGGCAAATCCCGGTACAAATCCAAACCGATGACTTTTGGCTGATACTTTTGCAGTTTTGTCAAGGTTTGAGCGATCGCACCGTCGGAAATCGGAAATCTCCCCAAAGCTTGAATATCGGCCTCAGAAATTCCCACTACCAACAGTCGCGGATCGGGACCCGAATCTGGCTGCAAGCGCACTAACGAGTCAAAACTTCCCAATTCCAAGCTTTGCAGGCCTCCCAACTGCCGAATTCCCATATTCAGCAGCGTTACAGTCGCGCCCGCAAGCATTGCAGGCAAAATCCTGACCCGTCGGTTTTGAGAACTCAGGTCGAAGCCAGTTGCGACAGACATTACACAACGAAGATTTCGAGAGAAGTTGGCAGTCACAGAAAAAATATATGGGTGCAAATTCGCTCCGCACAAGTCTGTTCTTACAGAATTGAGCTTAATATGAGATTGAATGTAATTTTTTCAGAACTTGTGCCGCAACCGAGTTTCTTTAAGCTAATTACTCGATTTGGCAAAGTATTTCTCGAACGGGTACCGGGTTTTTGAAGATTTGCCGACAAATCCTGTCTTTCATTCGTTGTTTCCCCAAATTCGCACAAGCGTTAAAATTTAGTCGATCAAACTTTCAGGATATTTTTGAGATGATGGCGAATCAACTTCCGATTCCGGTGATTGTTAACGGTGCTGCAGGCAAAATGGGCCGCGAAGTAATTAAGGCGATCGCCCATGCTAGTGACATGACCTTATTTGGGGCTGTAGACCGTTCTCCTGAGTGCCTCAACGCCGATGCCGGCGAATTAGCCGGATGCGGCCCGTTAGAAGTTCCCATCACTGACGACTTGCAAGGAATGCTGGTATTAGCAGCTCAGGAAAAGCAGTTAGGCGTGATGGTAGATTTTACGCACCCTTCGTCAGTTTATGAAAACGTGCGATCGGCCATAGCTTACGGCATTCGCCCGGTAGTGGGCACTACCGGCTTGAGCAGCAAGCAAATTGAAAACTTAGCTGAATTTGCTGACAAAGCCAGCATCGGCTGTTTGATCGTACCCAATTTCTCGATCGGCATGGTTTTGCTCCAACAGGCCGCTGTCACAGCTTCTCAGTATTTTGAACACGTTGAAATTATCGAGCTGCACCACAATCAAAAAGCCGACGCCCCCAGCGGCACAGCCATTCAAACTGCCCAAATGCTAGCAGAAATGGGAAAAACATTCAATCCCCCCGAGGTGGATGAAACCGAAAAATTAGCCGGAGCTCGGGGCTCTTTAGCCGATGAAGGGATTCGCATTCACAGCATCCGCTTGCCCGGTTTAATTGCCCACCAAGAGGTAATTTTTGGCGGCGCCGGTCAAGTTTATACTTTACGACACGATACGAGCGATCGCGCTTGTTATATGCCAGGAGTCTTGCTGTCTATACGCAAAGTCCTTGAATTGCGATCGCTCGTTTACGGCTTGGAAAAAATCTTGTAGCCATTAATCATTAGTCATTAGTCATTAGTCATAAGTAATGGGAATTAATCTAACTTCTAACTTTTGACTTATAACTTCTGATTTTTGAGCTCAACATCCATCCCTTAAATCTGTTAAATCCCTTAATATAATCCGCTTCCGAACAGACAGCCGTTGCATCCCGTACATTGCTCGTTGCCGAACTTCCTATGTTAATTCCCTTAACCCGTGAAACCTTTCAAGAACTAATTCCCGCCGTCGCCACCGGAGCGCAATATAAATATATCTGGGGAAAACCGCCAGATTTTTTGAGGCGAATGTTAATCTCTGCAGTCAGCGTAGTTTTCCTCCTGGTAGTCTACAACTTCGCCGGTTCCGATGTCGGACCGCTAGTTTTAATCACCGGATTGATAGCTGGTTTGTACTGGCTGTGGGGGCCGATTTTGTGGGCGAGTTTGCGGAATGCAGAATGTCGCAAATATCAATACTGCGGTTTTTGGCAAGGACGAGTTTTGGATATATATATTACAGATGAAGTCACCAGTCAAGAAGAAACAGTCAATCAAAAAGGACAACTCGTAATAGTTGACAACCTAGAACCGCGAATTAATTTAGAAGTCGGCGACAAAACCGGATTTACTACTACACTTCGAGCTCCCTTGCGGAAAGATCACCAAGGAATTGCCCCCGGCCAAGCTGCTTTAATGTTAATTATGTCAAATCAAGAAGATTTAGGCAAAATTGCCAAAGTTTCAGATATTTATATTCCCAGCCGTGACGTGTGGGTGAGCGACTATCCTTATCTGCGTAGGGATTTGTTTGTGGAGATGAGTCAGCAAATTAAAAAAGGCAGGAAAAACAAACGCGATCGCACTAATCAAAGCAGAGATGTAAAAAGGCGATCGCCCGCTGATTATTAATTAATAAAACAGACTCCCTAATCCACGTTCAAGATTCTATTCTGCGGTTGAAACCGCCCAGTCTAATAAAGAAGTTTTTAACGCGGATTTGGGATTAATTTCTGGTCGAAGGTCGAGTTTTCGGACGCCAGAAAAATTCAGACAGCTTCATTTTTGGTTGACCTAGCCGTTTACGCCACGCTTCCATATAAGTGTAAAATACCGGAGTAAGATACAGCGTTAAAACTTGCGAAAACAGCAATCCACCGACGATCGCAATTCCCAACGGACGGCGCGATTCGGAACCGCTACCAACTCCCAGGGCGATCGGCAAAGTTCCAATTAAAGCCGCCATCGTCGTCATCATAATCGGACGGAAGCGGACGATGCAGGCTTCGTAAATGGCATCAAACGCGCTTCTGCCTTCTTGGCGCTGTTTCTCGATCGCAAAATCTACTAGCATAATACCGTTTTTCTTGACAATTCCCACCAGCAGAATAATCCCGATAAACGAATAGAGATTGAGTTCAACCTGAAAGATTACCAGCGTTAACAGTGCACCAAATCCGGCTGACGGCAAACCTGACAAAATTGTCAGCGGGTGAATGAAATCCTCGTACAAAATGCCGAGAATTAAATAAATCACCACAATAGAAACCAGCAACAACCAACCTAAATCGTTAAAAGATTGGTTGAATACCTGTGCTGCACCTTGGAAACTTGTTGTCACTGACGGCGGCAAAACCTCCTTTGCAACTTTCTCGATAGCTGCGGTTGCTTGACTCAGCGATGTGCCTGGGAGAGTGTCAAAGGAGATTGTAGCAGAGGGCAATCCAGTTAGGTGATTGACGGTTAGCGGGCCGACTGTTTGCGTGACATTTGCGATCGCACTTAGCGGTATCATTTGTCCGGTGTTCGATCGCACGTAAAGCATCGACAAAGCACTCGGATCGCGCTGATACTCAGGCTTGAGCTCTAACACAACCGTAAATTGATTGTTCGGGGTATAAATCGTCGAAACCTGTCCTGAAGCGTAAGCTGCGCTGAGGGTTTTTTGCACTTGTTGAGCACTAACTCCGACGGTTGCGGCTTTGTCGCGATCGACTTTAACTTGAAGCTGAGGCGTGCTCAGTTGCAAATCGCTATCCACACCGCGCAATCCCGGTAGCGTTTTGATTTTAGCTAACAATTCCGGCACCGCTTGACGCAGCGCTTGCAAATCTAAACTTTGCACCGTAAACTGATATTGTGAATTTGTTTGTTGGCCGCCGATCGGAATCGCAGCAGGAGAGCGTAAAAAAGCTTGAATGCCGGGAATTCCGCGCAATTTAGGAGTGAGTTGTTGGATGATTTCGTCGGCACTGAGGCGGCGCTGCGATCGGGGTTTGAGCCTAATGGTAATGCGTCCGTTGTTCGCAGATGCGTTCGGCCCGCTCGCACCTACGGTTGAGTTCAACGCTGCGATGTTGGGATTTTTCCGAATAATATCAACGACTTTTTGTTGGTGAAGCAGCATATCTTCAAACGAAATATCTTGCGCTCCTTTTGTGTTAGCCATCAGTTGTCCGGTGTCTTCAGTCGGAATAAAGCCTTTCGGAACCAGAACGAAAAGATAAGCCGTCACTACCAGCAGAATTACAGAACCAATCAGCGTCACAAAACGGTATTTCAAAACAGGTTTTAGCGTCCATTCATATCCTTGCAGCAACAGCTCGAATCCCCGCTCTGAAAGGCGGTAGAAGCGGTTTTGTTGGTGTTGGTGGGACGATTTGAGAAATCTACTGCACAACATCGGCGTGAGGCTCAGAGAAACAAATCCCGAAACCAAAATTGCCACAGAAATTGTTACAGCAAATTCGTGGAATAACCGACCGATCAACCCACCCATAAACATGATCGGAATAAACACGGCGACCAATGAAAGGGTCATTGAGAGAATGGTAAAACCAATTTCTTTCGATCCTTTTAATGCTGCTTCGAGGGGTGCTTCTCCCATTTCTTGGTGGCGAACAATATTTTCGAGAACCACGATCGCATCATCCACCACAAACCCCACTGAAAGCGTCAGCGCCATCAGAGACAGGTTATCTAACGAGTATCCCAACTGATACATCACCGCAAACGTACCGATAATCGCCACAGGCAAAGCTAAACTCGGAATTAGCGTCGCTGTGAGGTTCCGCAAAAATAGAAAAATTACTAAGACAACCAGACACACCGACAAAACTAAGGAGAACTTCACATCGTCTACAGAAGCCCGAATTGATTGAGAGCGATCGTACATAATTCCCATTTCGATCGATTGGGGAATTTGTTGTTTGAGTGCGGGTAACATTTGCACGATCGAATCGACAATTTCGACAGTATTGGCATCCGGTTGAGGCTGCACGGCCAGCAAGATTGCAGGTTGATTTGTAACGTTTTTATCGGTGTACAAATTCAAGACTTTGTTATTCTGCACGTCGTCAATCACGTTTCCTAAATCTTGCAGCCGCACTGCTGCGCCATTTTTGTAAGCAACGATCAGCGATCGATATTCTGCTGCACGGTTCAATTGACCGTTTACCTGAATTAAATAGCTTTTGTTATCGCCAGAAAGGCTTCCGGTTGGCAAATTTACATTTCCTTGCGTAACAGCGGTTCTAACTTGATCTAATCCGATTCCCCTTGAGGTCAATTCTCGCGGATCGAGTTGAATCCGCACTGCATATTGTTTCTGCCCGTAAACCTGCACTTGCGCCACACCGTCGATCGCAGAAATGGGTTGTGCGATCGTCACTTCTGCTGCTTCATCCACTTCTGCAATTGCCAGGGTTTTTGAGTACAAATAAAGGTATAGAACCGGCGCAACTGAAGGGTTAACTTTCCGGTAGCTGGGCGGTTTGGGCATTCCAGATGGCAATGAACCGGCGGCGGCGGCGATCGCAGCTTGTACGTCTTTAGCAGCAGAATTCACACTGCGGCTGAAGTCGAATTGTAGGGAAATGTTCGCGCTACCGGTGGAACTGGTGGAGTTAAACGAATTGAGACCAGC
Organism: Microcoleus sp. Pol12A5; assembly: GCF_036701435.1. Lineage (NCBI taxonomy): Bacteria > Bacillati > Cyanobacteriota > Cyanophyceae > Oscillatoriales > Microcoleaceae > Microcoleus > Microcoleus sp. Pol12A5. The sequence continues at coordinate 94,200 of NZ_JAUBQU010000006.1, read as the reverse complement.
TATTTCAGTAAACTGCCTTTCTAGCGGCGCGGCGACTGAGGATGACATTGTTTCGGGGGTGGCACCGGGTAAGCTAGCAGAGACACTTACAAAGGGATATTCAACGTGAGGCAAGGCGCTAATTGGTAGCAGAAAATAACTCATCAAACCGAAGATTAGGATGCCGATTGTGACCAGGGCGGTCATCACGGGGCGGCGGATAAAAATTTCTGAAAGGTTCATAAAACTTGGTTGGTAGTGAGGACTAAAGTCCTCATAATGTCAAACCGATAGTCTTTCTTGTTTGTATCGAAGTCTAGATCCCCCCTAACCCCCCTTAATAAGGGGGGGACAAGAGTGTTTCTCAAAGTCCCCCGACCTAAGGGGGGGACAAGAGTGTTTCTCAAAGTCCCCCTTATTAAGGGGGATTTAGGGGGATCTAGACTTCGCCTAAAAACGACATTTATTATGGGTTTTAGTCTTAAGTTGATACCAATAGACATTACTGTGTCCTCCGTTACTATCATGCCGGTGCAACCGGAGTTGATATCACTACAAACTTAGAACGGTTATTTTACCATCCTCATTTAAATGAAAAAACTTGCCGAAAGTTCACCTCATTGAGCTTTTTCCGCCACGATTCCATGTAGATGTAAAATACGGGCGTGAGATACAGTGTCAAAACTTGTGAAAACAAAAGTCCGCCGACAACGGCAATTCCTAACGGGCGGCGAGATTCCGAACCCGCACCAACTCCTAGGGCGATCGGCAATGTTCCCATTAGTGCCGCCATTGTGGTCATCATAATCGGCCGAAAGCGCACTAAGCAGGCTTGATAGATTGCTTCCGCTGGTTTTTTGCCGTCGTCGCGCTGGGCTTCGATCGCAAAATCCACCATCATAATGCCGTTTTTCTTAACAATCCCTACCAGCAAGATGATGCCGATGAATGAATAAACGTTGAGCTCAACGCCAAACAACATCAGCGTTAATAACGCGCCAAATCCCGCCGAAGGCAATCCCGACAGAATTGTAATCGGATGGATGAAATCTTCGTACAAAATACCGAGAATCAAATAGATGACGAGAATTGCGATCGCCAACAGGATACCCAAACTCGGCAGCGAACTTTGAAATACTTGGCTCGCGCCCTTATAATTCGTAGAAATGCTGTCAGGAATTACCGATTTCACGATTTTGTCGATCGCACTATTTGCCGTTCCCAGCGCCACCCCAGGAGCGAGGTTGTAGGAAATTGTCGCAGCATTCATCCGCCCGACGTGGTTGACAATTAATGGTGCAGTTCCCGGAGTGATTTTGGCAAACGTTGCTAGCGGTACTTGTGTTTGAGCGCCAGAAGCATCACTCGAATTACTGCCCGCTGTAGCGATGTAAAGCTGCATCAAAGCATTGGGATCTTTTTGATACTTTGGTTCTAGTTCCAAAATAACTTGATACTCGTTGCTCGCACCGTAAATCGTGGAAACTTGGTAAGCACCGTAAGCATTTCTCAGGGTGTTTTCAATTTGACTGGCAGTAATTCCTAATGCTGAGGCTTTGTCGCGATCGATATCAATTTTGATTTGAGAAGTCATCTGCAAATCGCTATTAACATCCTGAATTTCTGGCATTGCTTTCATTTTGTCAACCAGTTGCGGGACGTATTGCCGCAGTGGTAGAACGTCAGAACTTTGCAGCGCGAGTTGATACAATCCAGTGCTTTGTTGAGTGCCCAGCGGGATTGCCGGAGGATTTTGCAAGAAGACTTGAATGCCGGGAATCTCTGCTAGTTGCGATCGCAAATTCTGCACAATTTCGTCGGCTCCCATCTGCCGCTGCGAGATCGGTTTCAGCCGAACAAACAAGCTTCCCGAATTTCCGGCAACTGCCGCCCCGCCGCCATTTGCACTCGCTCCTGCCCCGATATTCGAGTTGACTGCTTCCACATTCGGATCTTGGCGAATTGCGCTGACAACGGCTTGCTGGTGGCGCACTAATTCATCAAAAGAGGCATCTTGTGCAGCTTGAGTAATGCCGGTGATTTGTCCGGTGTCTTGGCTGGGAATAAAGCCTTTGGGAACCGCGATAAATAGTCCAACTGTGACAAACACCATTGCGAATGACAAAATCATCGTGGTGCGGTGATATTTTAAAACTTTCTTGAGGCTCCAATCGTACAAACTTAAAAAGACCTCGAATACATACTCTAAAGCTCGATAAAGCCGGCTTTGATTGGCCTGATTTACCGGACGCAAAAAACGGCTGCACAACATCGGTGTCAGGCTCAAAGATACAAAGCCTGAAACCATAATTGAAACTGCAATCGTCACTGCAAATTCATGAAACAAGCGCCCCAACAACTCGCTCATAAATAACATCGGAATAAACACCGCCACCAACGAAAGCGTCATCGATAAAATCGTAAAGCCGATTTCCCTAGACCCGTTTAGCGCCGCTTCTCGCGGGCTTTCTCCTTCTTCTATGTGGCGGACGATGTTTTCGAGCATGACGATCGCATCATCGACCACAAAGCCGACGGATAGCGTCAGTGCCATCATCGACAAGTTATCTAGCGAGTAGTCGAATAAGTGCATGATGCCAAAGGTTGCGATCAGCGAAACCGGCAGCGCTAAACTGGGAATGACTGTTGCAGAAAGATTGCGTAAAAATAAGAAGATTACTAAGATGACTAGGGCGATCGTCAAAACGAGCGTAAACCGAACGTCGTCAACCGAATCGCGAATCGATTGAGACGCATCGTACATCACCCCAAGCTCGATCGAACTCGGAATCTGAGTTTTTAAGTTGGGCAGTAATTTTTGAATCGTCTCTACAACTTCTACAGTATTTGTTCCCGGCTGTCTTTGAATCGTGAGGATAATTGCGCGATCGTTGTTATACCAACTAGCAAGTTGAGTATTTTCTACGCTGTCAATGACTCGTCCTAATTGTTCGAGATAAATAGGCTGTCCATTTTTGTATGTCACGATTAAACGGCGGAATGCTGCTGCATCCTGAAGCTGTCCGTTTGTTTGCACCGTAAAGTTTTTATGGCTGCCGGAAAGGCTTCCTGTGGGTAAGTTGACGTTTCCTTGTTCGATCGCAGTTTGGACTTGCTCGATGCCAATTTGCCGCGTTGCTAACTGTTGCGGATCGAGTTGAATTCTAGCAGCATACTTTTGAGAACCGTAAATCTGCACTTGCGCCACACCGGCGATTGTCGAAAGCTTTTGCGCTAGATAGGTTTGTGCGTATTTATCAACCTCAGAAAGCGGAAGCGTTGGGGAAGTGAGATAAAGGTAAAGAATCGGCCCGTCGGCGGGGTTGACTTTGCTGTAGGTAGGCGGATTTGGCAAATCGTTGGGCATTTGGCCCGAGGCCGAGGAAATTGCCGATTCCACATCTTGCGCCGCATCGTCAATATTGTGGCTGAGATTGAACTGAAGCGTAATTTGAGTTTTGCCGCTGGTACTCGTTGAGGTTAGTGTATCGAGTCCAGCAATGCTGGAAAATTGCTTTTCTAGCGGGCGCGCCACCGATGCAGCCATCGTTTCCGGGCTAGCGCCGGGGCGGGATGCGCTGACTTGAATCGTGGGATAATCGACGTTTGGTAAATCGCTAATCGGCAGTAAGCGATAACTCATCCAACCAAAAATCAGAATTGCCGCCATCACCAAGGTGGTCATAATTGGACGGCGAATAAACGGTTCTGAGAGATTCATTATATCAAGTCCGGTTAATTACTTATCAAACTTATACGGGCATAGGGCATAGGGCATAGGCGGGAGTGGGCATAGGGCATAGTCGAAGAAACAAAAGGTACGATCGCTATTCAACCGGACATGATATTAGTTGCCTCCGCCCTGCGGATTCTGGCGCGATTTCCATGACTTATTCCCCGATGAATTCGAGCCTCGGCCAGATTTTTCACCCAATTTTTTATCTCCATCTATCTCGGAATTATTCCCTTGAATTCTATCAGAGCTATTGCCTAAACCCTCAGAATTATCTTTAGCATCTGCGGCGGTTTTAATGCGAATTTTGCTACCGTCAACCAGATTTGCTTGTCCGTCGGTGACAACTTCATCACCCGCCTCCAAACCTTTTTGGATGACAGTTAAGCCGTTGATTGTATTGCTGACAACTACAGGCACATTTTCCACTGTATCGTCTTCTTGGGCAACAAATACGAATTGTCCGTTCGGCCCTGTCTGTACAGCTTGTGAGGCAACAACAATCGCATTTGGTTGTTGACTTAATGTTAGAGTTGTGTTAACAAATTGACCCGGGAAAAGTTTGCCATCTGCGTTATTAAAGTCGCCAATCAGTTGAATAGAGCCAGTGGCATTGTCAACCGTATTGTTCACAAATGATAAGGTTCCCGATATCGGACGATTGTTTCCAGCAAAGGTGACATCAACTTTAAGTTTGCCGTTATCCGCGTATTTTTGGATTTGTGGCAGGTTCGATTCAGGAACGGAAAAGGCAACTTGAATTGGATTAATTGTGGAGATTGTCACCAAGGGTTTGTCGGTACTTGCTTGCACCACATTGCCGACTGTCACCAGAATATTTCCGGCACGCCCGTCGATCGGCGCATAGACCTTGGTATAGGATGATTGCACTTGAGCATTTTTCAAGGCACCGCCGTCTGCACTCAAGCCAGCTTGAGAACCCTCGATCGCAGCCCGATCGCCTTCCACGACGGCCCGAGCATTCTCAATCCCCACTAAATCGCTTTTCACCGCCGTCTCAGCATTCTCAATCCCCACTAGATCGCTTTTGACCGCCGTCTCAGCATTGGCGATCGCCACTTCATCACTTTTAACGGCTGCCTCAGCATTGGCAATCCCGATGCGATCGCTCTTCACCGCCGTCTCAGCATTGGCGATCGCTTGCTGGTCAAGATCGACCGTTGCTGCTGCGGCTCGGCTGCTGGTAGCGTATTGTTGGGCTTGATCTTGACTGATTACTCCTTGTTGGTAGAGGGCTGCGTACCGTTGACTTTGTGCTTCGGCATATTGGGCTTGAGCTCGATCCTTGGTCAAGGTCGCGATCGCTTGCTTGACTGCGCCTTGGTCTTTTTCCAGAGTCATTCTGGCTTGCTCGACAATTCCTTTGTCTTTTTCCAGAGTCATTCTGGCTTGCTGAACAATTCCTTGGTCTTTAGCAAGGGTCGCTTTGGCTTGCTCGACAATTCCTCGGTCTTTGTCAAGGGTTGCTCTGGCTTGTTCGACAACTCCTTCGTCTTTAGAAAGGTTGGCTGTGGCTTGTTGCACCTGTGCTTGGCTTTTTGCGACGATTCCTTGAGCTTGCTGGATCGAGGCAGTTTGAGAGCGATCGTCGATCGAAAACAGCAGTTGTCCTTTCTTAACTTCTTGTCCTTTCTTGAAATAAACTCCTGTAATCCGCCCGCTAGCTTGTGGTGTCACCGAGACAGTAGAACTCGATTGCACGTTGCCGATCGCTTGCAACTGTATTGGAACCGTTTTTTTCGTTACTGTTGCCACTGTCACCGGAGTTATTTGCAGTCTACCGTTGCGGCTCGGTTTTTCCGCTTTAGGAGAAGTCGATCGCACCCAAACCAAAAATCCCAACCCACCCACCAGCAGCAACCCCAGCAGAAACAGCGCAATCCACCCTTTCGCCAGCACCTTTTCCGTCGGTTGTTTGGCTGCAACACTTTCCGCCGGTTCGCTCTCCGGCAATGTTGGAGCTTCCTGAAAAACTTCGCGGAGATCGTCTTTCGGAGTTTCACTAACAATTTCTACGTTGTGCGTCGGTTGCTCGTTCAGCTTCAGATTTTCGTCAGAAACTTTAGGGCGAGTGCCATTCCGACTTTCACTAATAATTTCCTCGATCATCACAAACCTCTTTTGTAACTAACATCTTGCACTATTCTCAAAAACAGGCAAGATGCCTGTTCTACAGGAGATAAATTTTCTCGCTTTACAGGCATCTTGCCTGTTCGTAAAAGGCTTATTGACAATGGTGCAAAAGGTGAGCAACATCTCAGTTGTAACTAACATTTTGTATCATTTATCATTCTCAAGAACAGGCATCTTGCCTGTTCCACAACAGATCAATTTTCTTGTGGAGTAGGCCGGAGAACCCGCGCAAGTCTTGTATCAGTTACGCACTGCAAATTGCTCGATCGGAACGTTATTGCGAGCTTCTTTGAGACTGCTTTTGCCCCCGAGGATAAGCAGTCTTGAGAATTTCTTTAATTTTTGTCTTTTGTTCGGCGGTGAGATTTAGCTCGGACAAAGCTTTCCGCATTTTTTCACCTCCCTTGACTTTAGTTTCTAACTGTTGTACCTGCTCGGGCGTCAACACCGCTTCGACTTGTTTGCGAAGTTCCTCGCGTTTCTGTGCGCGTTCTGCATCCGTTGCTTTCGGTTGCGCTGAACTTGGAGTTGCAGTCGCCGCGACAGTTTGAGCAGTTTGAGTGGAAGCAGAATCCGCCTTCGCTTGGTCGGAACTTACTGGATTGGCCGCCGTCGTGTCAGGTTGGGTAGCTTCGGAGGCATTGGATTGCGTACAACCAGACAAACCGCCTACCAAAATTGCACCGACGAGGAGAAATGCTGGTGCGATCGTTGTTCTTTTCATGATTTACTGCCTCTAATTAACCTTAACCACCAAATCTTATAGGCTAAAATCAGCCAGCGCATGACCCAAGACTCCTAACTTGACCAGTCAAAAAGCACTTTGCGGTTGTGACTTTTTTCCTAGTCCCAAAGGCCAAAATCAGCCGAAAAGGCTCTAGCGCGATCGTTAGCCGCTTCGCTAAGCTGCTACACATATAAATTGTTTGTTATGGCAAAAGGGGACAGCGGGAGTAGGAGAGAGAGTGCGAGGGGAAGAGAGGGAGAGTCGGAGAGGGGGACAATTGCTTAATTACCAATTACCAATTCCCTCAACATCCATCCGTTAAATCCGTTACATCCGCTACACAATCCGTTGCCGAACTTCTGCCTTCTGAACATAAGGGGGTAACGTGTTTTTTGATTCCAAGATACCTTCTACAATTAGGTCAGCGCCCTTGCTTGAATCGCTCCTGCTTTTGATGGGGAAAAGTTCTATGATTCGCTTGACCTATCCGTCCTTTCGCTTGTTGCTTTATTTGGAGTGGCTGCTGCTGGCGACGGCGGCCTTGATGGAAGTGCTGCATCCGTTTCAGTCGGTCTGGTCGCTGCTGTTACGGGTTGGCGCGATCGCACTTTTCGGCGCGATCGGGTTGCGTTTGCCAACAGTTCGGTTAAGTAGAAAAGTTTTATTTACAGCCCTAGAATTTGGCTTGATTTTGCTGCCAATTGTCCACGAAGGGTTATCGAGCCGATCGAGCTTTTTGCTTTTTCTCGTGCTGCTGATGCGCAGTTGTCTGATCTTCCGCCAGCCGGGGCAGGTGACAGTCTTGGGTTTAGCCCTGCTGTCCTATAGCTCGCTACTGTTATTAAAACCTATTTTACCTGAAAAAGTCATTGCAACTGTTTGGGAATGGCGATTTAGCAATGTGTTATTATTTGGTTTGACATTAGTCTTCGCTTTATTGTTAATTAATGCGTTGATTGCGGAACGCCAAAGCCGAGAGCAATTAGAAATCGCTCACGATAAATTAGCCCTAACTCACGAACAACTGCGCCACTATGCGCTGCGAATTGAAGACCAGGCAACTTTGCAGGAACGCAATCGGATTGCCCGCGAAATCCATGACGGACTCGGACACACCCTCGCTGCTCAAACAATTCAGCTCAATAATGCCCTATTGTTCTGGAAATCGGAGGATGAGAAAGCGCTGGAGTTTCTGAAACAGGCGAAACAACTCGGATCGGAAGCTTTGTTAGAAATTCGCAAATCTGTTTCGGTGTTGCGATCAAATCCTTTGCAAGGATTGTCGCTTGAAAGTGCGATCGACAAACTTCTCCAAGACTTTCAGCGCATGACTGCGATCGAAGTTTCCAACTCGATTCGCTTACCAGTTCTGCTATCTCAGGAAATCAATACAGCACTTTACAGAATTGTGCAAGAATCGCTCACAAATATTCACAAACACGCTGATGCAACGATGGTGAATGTTGGATTGCAGCAGCACGCAGGACAGATTTATTTGTCGATTGCTGACAACGGCAAAGGCTTCGATCCCGCACAAAATACCACTGGATTCGGACTCCAGGGAATGCGCGAACGAGTGGCCGCGGCAGGCGGTCAATTTTCGATTTACAGCAAGGCTGGAAACGGTTGCCGGATTTCGGTTTCTTTGCCATCTCAAAATATCTAGGAATCAGCGGTTTAAACCGCGTCTATACAAACTTTTGTCCCTCTATAAGAGGCTGAAGAAATGATAATAAAGTGCGGTTTTCCCGACGCTAATTGATGCGAGGATTGTTATATGATTCGGATTTTGCTAGTGGACGATCGGCATATTATTCGCCGGGGAATCAAGAGTATCCTGGAATGCTATTCTGATATGCAGGTAATTGGTGAAGCTGAAAACGGACAGGAGGCGATCGACCAAATTCCCATCCTACAGCCCGACATTGTGCTGATGGATATTCGGATGCCCGTGATGGATGGCGTAGCAGCAACCGGGGCGATCGCACAATCTTATCCCGATACAAAAGTGCTGGTTTTAACCACCTTTGATGACGATGAATATGTCAGCCAAGCAATGCGGCTGGGTGCAAAAGGCTACCTGCTCAAAGATACCGAACCCGACGAACTTGCGTTAGCGATTCGCGCTGTTTATAAAGGACACACCCAACTCGGCCCCGGATTGTTTGAGAAAGCCCTGATGACTCCTGCTGTAACTAATCCGACGGTTGTTTCTCCACCAGAATTAGAGCAACTCACGCCCAGAGAATTAGAAGTGTTGCGTTTAATAGCTTCGGGCGCGAACAATCGAGAGATTGCTCAAACCTTATTTTTGTCGGAAAACACGGTAAAGAACTATGTAACGAATATTTTGAGTCGGTTAAATTTGCGCGATCGAACTCAAGCCGCGCTGTTGGCTCATTCACTCTTCAATTAGGGACTTATTGATGCCTGAAAGTGGCAATCAAAGCCTTGCTCAGAGACTGATTCAGCCACTTTCTTACCACCCAATTTTTTCCACCCACCCATCCGCGCCAATAGCACACACAATCATCAACTGTTCCCCTCTTGGCCGTAAGCCTGCCAAGCCAAATCCACCAGCCCGTTAACAATAGCCACAGCCACCACCGCAGAGCCCTTGCGGCCCTCAATCCGAATGTGAGGAATCATCGAATCGTGCAGCCGCGACTTCGCCACGTCAACCCCCACAAACCCAGAAGGAGTCCCAATCACCAAAGCCGGCCGAATTTCCTCAGATTCAATCAAATCCACGATCGCCGACAAAGCAGTTTGAGCCTGGCCCACCACAAAAATCCCTTCAGGATAGCGTCTTGCCAAAGTTTCAATCCCCCAAGCCGCCCGCGTCCTTTCCTTTTGGGGGCGTGTCAAAGCCTCCATCGAACAGTAAACCGGATTCGCAAAGGTACTTTGGATCAGAGGCGTAATGCCCACCTGCACCATCGGCACATCTACCACGATCGTAGTCCGAGCAGCCAAAGCCGCCGCCCCAGCCTGCAAAGCCTGATCGGAAAAACTAATTAAAGACTTGTACTCAAAATCAGCAGTCGCATAAATCACGCGGCGGACTATTTCGTACTCCGCCGCTGAAAAACCGTGGTCGCCAATTTCGTTATCGATTAATCCCAGACTCTGGGCATCGCTTACGTGCCATTCCATTTGTTGGATAGCTGTCGCCTCTGAGTTGTCAGGTATCAGCTTACCAGCTTTTAGTCATTTGTTGACTGTTGACTGTTGACTGTTGACTGATAACTGTTGACTGGCAACTGCCAACTGACAACTGACAACTAAGTTTCCGACGACGAAGAAGATTTGCCCAACACCGGAGTCAGGAATGCCACCAAAACTCCGATCGCAAAACCCGCCACATTCCGAACCACAGGCAACCAGTCAGAAGTCCGAGTCACCACCGGCCCAAGTCCGAAAGCGAAAAAAAGAATTCCCCACAGCGGCGAAAAAATCAGCGCCCACTGCCAAGCCACAACCTGTCCTGGCTTCCGAGGTTGAGCCGCAAAGCCGCAGATGACGCCGCCAACCACCGACGTAATTAACGTCAGAACCCACTGTTCCCTCGGCAAACCGGGAACCACGCGGCATCCGCCCTGACGCAAACAGCCTTCTATCGACTCCAAAGATTCAATAATCGCTCGATCTTCGCCATTGTCCCGCACAAAAAATTGATTACCGTAGCGGGTTTGCAGTTCCACCCAAAAAGTTCGCGGCAGCAGCGGATACAGCGAGTCGCCCACATTAAAATTGAGCAAATTGCCCCCTCGGGGGTCAGCAACTAGCAACACACTCTTGTCATCTAGCCCCCAATAACTTTTGACAGCCAAACCGGGCGTGCGATCGTACTGAGTCAGCACTCGCAGTTTCCAACCGGTTTCGGCTTCAAATGCCTTTAAATTTTTTACCAAATTTTGTTCTTCAATATCAGTAAGGGCTTTAGCTAAGTCAATGATCGGCGTCTGAGTTGAAGGCAACAAATCGGGATTATTGAAAGCGTGGGCTGCAGGTGCGATCGTCCACACCGACAAAGCCAGAAAAAATGCGGCAACAGAGGCTAGAAATTTTTGCGGGAAAAGCTGTGACATAGGAACTTATAATCCGGGTCTTAATTGTGAATGCTAGCTGGCCGTCTTAACCAGAGGATAAGAGAAAACTCATATTTCTTTACAATTATTTACTTTACAGGAAGCCGAGACCAAGGGGAAGAGTTCGAGTAAGGAAAGTTTGGAATCCGTCTTGCCTCTTGCCTCTTGCCTCTTGCCTCTTGCCTCTTCCTTCAGACTACAATTGAGATTTTGCCCCAACCCCTTCACAAAGACCCCGATCGCGATCGCTCACATTAGGATTAGTTCTCAGATAATCTCCCACCCAGTCACAGCCCCTCACCAGCAAATCGTCAAGATCCAAATTCCATAAAATCACCCGATTATCCCGGCCCGCAGAAGCAAGAACCTTCCCATCCGGGCTAAAACTCACACTCATCACGCTATCCTTGTGACCCGTCAAAGTTTTCAGCAAAGTCCCGCTGCGACTCCAAAGCTTCACCTTATGATCGTAACTGCCCGAAGCAACCAACAAACCATCCGGGCTAAAACCCACGCTAGTCACGCTGTCGCTAGAACCCTTCAGCAGCGTCGCCACCAAAGTCCCATCTACCTTCCACAGTTTCACGGAATTGTCGTAACCAGCCGAAGCCAGCATTTTGCCATCAGGGCTAAAAGCCACCCCCAACACAAAACTGTTGTGAGCTCCTTCAAAAGTTCTCAGCAAACGACCATCCCGATTCCACAGTTTGAGAGTACCGTCATCGCTTGCAGAAGCCAGCATCGAGCCGTCGGGACTGAAAGTCACTCCAGTCACCCAGCCTGTGTGTCCCGTTAAAGTTTTAATCAGCCTGCCGTTTCTAGTCCAGAGTTTCACAGTCTTATCCTTGCTCGCCGAAGCCAGAACCTCGCTGTCGGGGCTAAAACTCACGCTCATCACGCTGTCGGCGTGGCCGTCGAGAGTGAACAGCACAGAAGGCGAACACGGGAATAGCGGAGCCGAAGGACAAGGGAGAATATTATTCATGCCATCTTCTGTCAAACTCCACACCTTCACCGTTTTGTCGTAACTCCCAGAAGCAAGTAGCTGGCCGTCGGGGCTGAAACTGACGCTGGCGACTCTCTGAGTGTGTCCTTCCAAGGTTTCTAGCAAAACTCCCGTGCGGCTCCAGAGTTTGATAGTGTTGTCCGTAGAAGCAGAAGCCAGCCTTTGGCCGTTGGGGCTGAAAGTAACGCTTTGCACCCGGTTTTGGTGTCCGTCGAGGGTTTTGAGCGGCACGTCATCGAGTCGCCACAGCCTGATAGTTTTGTCAAAACTCGCCGAAGCCAAGGTTTTGCCTTCCGGGCTAAAACTCACCTGAGTAACTCGATCGGCGTGTCCCTCAAAAGTTCTCAGTAAGCGACTCTCTGGTTTAATGTTGCTAGCATCGGTTGGGCGTTTGTCGCCAACACCAGCAAGACTCCAGAGTTTGACAGTCCCGTCTGCACTTCCCGAAGCAAGTGTTTGACCGTCGGGGGAGAAACTGACACCAAATACCCACTTGCTGTGTCCCCGCAAAGTGGTTAGCAGTTCACCTTTTTTTGCTTGTGTTGAATTTTCTGTTGGTGGGTGTTTGAGTGCAGCGATGCTCCAGATTTTCACCGTTTTATCTTCACCCGCACTGGCGATCGTTTCACCATCGGGGGAGAAACTGACGGTGTAAATTTTCGAGGGTTGTCTGTTTTCGCTGTGCCATAAATTAGCGATTAACCTGCCGTCCGAACTCCACAGTTTCACACTACCGTCATCACTCGCCACAGCGACTATTTTGCCGTCGCGGCTGAAGCTTAGCCAATTTACGGGAGCAAATTGTTCGATCGTTCTCAGCAGCGTGCCGTCGGTTTTCCAAAGTTTGATAGTTTTATCTGTAGAGCCACTGGCGATCGTTTGACCGTCAGAACTAAAAGCAACGCTGGTAACGCTATTAGTATGCCCTTTGAAAGTTGCCAGCAAACTGCCGTCAGTTTGCCAAATTTTGACAGTTTTATCTAAACTTGCCGAGGCTATTGTTTTGTTGTCGGGACTGAACGCCACACAGGAGACACTGTTAGTATGGCCTTTGAAAGTTGCCAACAAACTGCCGTCGCGCCGCCAAAGTTTGACGGTTTTATCTACACTGGAAGAAGCTATTGTTTCGCCGTCTGGACTGAAGCTAAGACCCCAAACTACATCGCCATGTCCTTCCAAGCGGTTGCGTTCTTTGACTCCATAAACTGCCTGCTGGAGGGCAGCAGAAATCAGAATTTCGGTGTCTTTGAGAGTATACATTTGTTGGGAGTGTTCGATCTGTTTCCACTTTTTACCAGCTCTCAAACTTTCCATCATGGCGTCAAATTTGTTGTTTGAGAAATAAAGTGCTTCAGAAGCTGCTGTCAGGGTACTGATTTCGGCTCGCTGAGTTTGAGCGACAGCTAGCTGTTTTTGACCAACGGCCCGCCACCAAAAATTTACGGCAGCGATGGTGGAACTGGTTAGCAGCATGACGCCGATCACTGCTACTCCCAGCAGTTGTTTGAGAAAAGTATTGGCTCTGTAGAGCTGTGCTTGACTCATTTTTTTGTCTGCTTCTGCTTTGTGCAGTCTGGCTTCTAAGCCGAATCTTTGGCGGATTGGTCGCACTAAATAGTCGTGTACCAATTGATAGCGGTCTTCTGGCGCTTCCCGTAGCAAAAATAGCAAACCATGACCCACTAAAATATCTAAAATTAAGTCCAGGTTATCAGTTTTATTTTGTCGGTTTTCAGAGTCTTTTGCGAACTGTCGGTGTAAGGGAATTCGGCTTCTGCCGATCGCCGATAATTCGGTTTCCCGGGCCTCGGCTGGCTGCGGACCTGTCACTAACGAGAGTTCGTGTTTGGTTTTTATCAGGCGAACGCCTCTTTCATCTGTCAGGGAAAACAAGATTTTCCACGCTGCATCTTCGTTAACCAGACCGCAGTCAGAGATGACTCTTTCGAGCGATCTTTTCACTAATTCCGCTTTGGGATTGTCCCCCAATTGCTGGTATTGTGCTAGGCTGGTAATACCTTCTTCTTGCAGTTGCGCTCCTACTACCTGCAATTCGATTGGTCGCACTTCTTGCAGTTCGTCTGCTAAATCTTCTACGAAGGCATCGATCAGTGCCGGCTCTAAATAAAATTCCGCCCGTTCTGTTAAGTGTCCGATGACAGCCCGCGCGTCTTTGATAGAAAAACTCCGCAGTTGGTAACGGATGCTTTTGTCGAGAATATTATTGTTAATAGCGTCAAGATTTGGGAAGCGGTCGCAATCTAGTAAGTAGTGCAAATAATCTTCGCGCAAGCACAGAATTATCTTGACATACGGCAAATTCAAGAACAACCGCAAAAAATTATAAAAAAGTTGTCTTTGTGCCACTGAAGTGGAAACAAAGAAAAACTCTTCAAATTGATCGAAAATCAGCACTGTCAATAAATTATTTCTGGCATTTTCGCGCAACTGCTCTATAATAAAAGAAGAGACTTCAGAGCTGCGAGCAGGAATAACCGAGCAACTTTTTTGGTGGATTTCCTGTAGTCCTTTCGAGATTAATTTACTTTCCTCTTCGGCTTGTTTGTCGTACAGTGCGCTGTTCAAAGCATTTTCTAACTCCACCAGCCAGTCGGTGTAAACTTTGACTACTACGGGCAATGTATCGCGCGCGCCCGGAGTAATATTTTTCAAAGCTGGTACTAAGCCGGCATTGACTAGAGAACTTTTCCCGACTCCGCTGGGCCCATGAATAATAGTTAATTTATGGTCGTCCCTGCTAATTCTTTCTAGCAAGCTATTGATATCTGTTTGGCGCGAGTAAGCTGTCATTTCCGCTGCGATGGCAGCTTGGTTTTGAGCTGAGGGACCTGAAGGATTTACCGCTTGGCGCTGCTGCTGCAATTGGCTGGCTCCGATAAAAGCTCTAAATCCGTATTGATATTCGATCGAACGCTGGGTTTTTTTTATCCGAAACGCTTTAAGATACTCTCCCTGCTCGAAATAAACCGCTTGCAATTCCGTCAAAATATCGATGTAAAGTCGGGGGTCGTACTTCGGCTCGCTTTGAGATTGAGCCAACTCCAAAGAATGAACGGCCGCTTCCCACTGCCCTAGCTGTCGCAAACTTCTGGCTAAAAGTAAAAGATACGAACTCCTGTCGGATTTAGGATGTTGGATTTTAGATTTGGGTTCGTTAGTTAACTCGTTAGGACCCACAATTTCTGGATAATTTCCCTCAAACCCCAATCTCAAATCTTCAATCAGCAATCTCAAATCATTAGGCGTTTGATCCAAAATCGCCAAAGCCAACTCCGCTAGCTGGCGGGCTTGACTCCACCTCGACTGTTGCAGGGCAACTTCTGCCAAAAAGCCGTAATCTTGAGCTAGTTGACTGGGAGTACCGTAAGTGAAGTGCAACTGCAAAGAATTTTCAGCTAATGCTTGCAACTCTCCCCACGCTTTCAGGCGCTGCAGCACTTCTCCGAGGTGTGCTGTCACCTCAGCTACCAATTCGGGGCGTGAGGCAAGGGAGAAAGCGTTTCTAGATTGTTCCAGGCTAATCCAAGCTTGTTCCCAGTGTTGGCGGTTGGCTACCGGATTTCTGGCTGCTTGCAAGCGGTGACACAGGGCTATGTGAAATAGCACTATCCCTTCTCTCTCTAAAAATAGGATGTTGGGGACAGGATTGGACAATGAGCAGGAGAGGGTTTCTGGGTTTTCGGAATTTTCCCAGTTTGCGAGTTCCCAATTGCCAGTTTGATGCTGCCAAAATACTAAGCTTTCTTGGTAGTGAATTAAGGCAGTTTCGGTTTGGTCGCTGACATAGTAATCTCGACCGAGAACGAATTGCAGGCTGGCTTTGAGGGCGGGTTCTAATTCTTCACCGCGATTTTGTAAATCTCTTAAAGCTAATTCTAGTTCTCGGCGTGGCAAAGAGCCGATCGCCAAATCGAAGGTATTGCCCGGACTCAATGGCGAATACGAGCGGACATCTGATTGTCGTCGGTTTTGGGGTGCTGAGTTAAAAGTTAGAAAGCGTTCTCCAGAGCTGATTTCGCGCTCCATACCGCGTTTTTCGCACGGGGTTTCGCAGCTCTCACAATTAGCGATGCTGCTGACGTTGCTGCTGGCGAGTTCTTGATTGAGTTCGCCTATTTTAAATATAGTATCGGCCCGCTTAGCGAGGAAATTAATTAATTCGTCAACGCCCATTTCAAATTTAATTGTGGCGGCAGCCCAACTTTTGAAATCCGGGGCCAGACGAATCATTTTGGTCACGATGTCATCTGTTACCCACAAAATCACTGGGCAGGAAAAATTTTTGCGAAATTCGTCTCGCACTTGATTGGTAGAAGCCATCAGTTCGTCGATCGCTACTACTGTTTCTAAACCGAATACCATCAAAGCCGAGGCGGCACCGACAGGCGAGTACCCCTCCTGGAAAGTGCTTGCCTGCAGAGTAGTGTAAAGGGTTTTGACTGAAGCTGGCAGGACGATATCTTGAATTGAAACTGGGGACACTTCTCGCAGCCGCTTCGTTATTTGCTGCCGCAACTGCTCGTAGTTGCAGCGCACCAAAATTAGCGAGAATTGGTGTTGAGACATTGTGATTGACCTGACCAGAGTTTTGAGCGAGCGCTCGTTGTAGTTGGCAGTTTCTTGTACCTTAATTAGATCGGTCATGCGTGCACCTCTTTTGCATTAATCAATTACCTAACGCTCGCCAATCGTGACTGAAAGCGTATCTACTTAGACGTGGCCGTCTCTGTCTGACGCTTTATCTCTGTATAAATACGTAGTTTTCCGTACTTGTCTTATCAATACTTACATAGTTATTAGAGCCAATGTAAAGATATCATACCGCTCAATCTCAGAGAATGCTAGACTTCCCAATAAAAATTTAAGGTCACCATTAGATTTTTTGATTCAGCTACATATAAAGGACTACAGATCGTAAATAGGCAACTGCTAATTTAACGATCGTACCGACTGCTAGCTATTAGTAAACAAGTTCGATATATCTGTAGCAGGCATTTAAAACAACCGCAAAAAAAAATGTCGTCCGCGATGAGATTATGTGAAATTAAGAGCAACAGATAAAAACAGAAATAGGGGGTCTGACATTGCAGATACGAGAGTTGAGAGTGGGCAAAGTCCTTAGTGGTCGCAAAGTTTTACACGACAATAACATTCACCGCCTATAGCCAGCATTCAACAGAAATCAGCCAGGGGCAAAAACCGCTGACTAATTTCTTTATTGGATGGTAAGATTTCGGAGTTGTGAGCGATGAATTTTCAGTTAAATACTTTCTAATTCCCTCGTGGTTAAGGGTTCTTAGAGTCACGAAGCTATCTCACAAATCCAAACTATTTTGCTTCACAGCGCTGCAGCCACTCCTTATATTTTCTGGTTTCTGCTAGAGCTGGATTAATCCCAAACCAACGACCTTCTTGATCGCGGTATTCAAAGACAAACATACTTCGCAACAAGATTTGAGACTCTTCTTCGCCTGTTACACTTTGTCGCTTGACGACTTGAAACAGCAATTCCCATTCCAGGTCATTGATGGCTCCCAAAAGGTCATCGCGATATTCTTGAATGACGCTTTCGAGACATTCGCGAGAGAAGGGAGGGTCTTCGTGCTGTAAACAGCTATACAAAAGCATTAGTAGATTGCGAACGTGACCGCCACTAATCCGACAAAGCCGATCTAAAGTTTCGGGAGAGTCAAACACCTGGGAAATCAAATCGATGCGTTGATGGGGAGCAACTGCGGGGAAAGCTCTAGCTAATACTAGCTGCCGCAGCAGTGCCATTCCTTCAATGTGATCGTCGCCCGATCGCATTTGCACCGGTACCATCGGCATCACCTTTGGCTTCACTCCAAATCGACTGGCGAGGCGGCCGAAGTCGTTGGAAAAAATCAAAGTCAGGGGAATCGTGTAGACGACATGGCAATTAAGTTTTTTCAACTGTTCGCCGCGGTCTAAAAACAAGTATTCTGGCTGGGTGCGTCCGCTGGGTTTGAGGGAGGCATCAAGGCGATCGAGGTTGTCCACGATGACTGCGAGCCCTTTTTTGCCTTGCTGCTTGAGTTCGGTGTTAGCTTTGTTGAGGAGTTCTTCGTTGATCGACTGCAAAATGCTGTTGGTGCGGGGTTCGAGATATTGCCTGAGTTGCGATCGCAGTTTGGGAGAGTCTTTAGTTTTAGCAGTCACTCTAGCAATGCCCACAGATAACTCGGCTTCCGCTGACAAATCTATGGGAGTCTGCAAAAATTCTGCCACTTCTGCAAACAGATTTGTAAAATAGCTGGGTCTGAGTTTGATTTTAGCCGATTCCATAGTTTCGCTGACTTGGCGCGCAATGCTCAGCAAAATATCGCTGATATCTACATCCCCCATGTCTAAGTCTTGGGAAGACTCAAAGTAGACAACGCAAAAACCCTCTTGCTCTAACTCAGCTTTCAGTCGAAACAATTCCGTAGATTTGCCACAGCCGATATGTCCTGTAAATAGCTGACAGGTTGGCTCGTTGGGGGAGATGCGAGTAATGGTTCGCTGTAAAGATTCAATGATTTTGCCCCCACGCACGGAACCAAAATCAATGTAGTATTGATAATCCCCTGGGTCTCCCGCAACAAGGGTCTTGCTCGGGTTGCAGGCTTTATAGAATCTGTCTAATTCGAGTGCGATCACAATGGAAGCCGAATAAAAGTTAAAAAAGTTAATCGAAAGTCTAAACTTTCTTTGCCTGAGTTTAGTTTGATTTGTAACCTTTTGCACTGTGGGGTAATGCCCTAAATACCCAAAGAACCTGGATCTGGCAAGGGGTTTTCCCGGCGCTGGAATTGGGAATTCTTAATTAATAATTTTTTATTACTTAAGTGGATCAGTGATATTACTGATATTGGCAGGAGTCTGGGTAAATTTGTGGGGATCTGGTTAAATGGTAGGGGAAAACAGGGTTCAAGAGAGAGATTAAACAGTTTTGAATTTGTGCTAATCCTTAATTACTATATTGTCAAGACGTAGATGGCTAGTTTTGGAGCGGTTTCTCAAACAGAGTTAGGGCGCAGGCGCCAAAAGTTGCGGCAGCAAAGGCGCGCTCGATTGGCGGCTGTTGTGTGGCAAATGCTGGCAGCGAGTGCAATGGCTGGAGGTTTGCTGTGGTGGATTGCTCAGCCGGCTTGGTTGATTGCCCGATCGGAACAAGTGAAGGTGGAGGGCAATCAGTGGCTTTCGGACAAGGCGGTGCGGTCTTTGGTGCCGCTGTCTTACCCGCAGTCGCTGTGGGGGATTCAACCGCAGGCCCTGGCCGAAAAGCTGGAGTCCACGGGGCCGATCGCCAAAGCTAAGGTGACTCGCAACTTGTTTCCCCCTAGTTTGACTGTAGAAGTGGCAGAACGCCTGCCTGTGGCGGTGGCGCAGCCGACAGCGGTGTTGAGATCCAACAGCGACAAGGAAAAAGTGGGGTGGCTGGACGCTCGCGGAGGTTGGATGCCGTCGGATAGTTATACTGCTGTACGATCGCAGAATAGTTCGATCGGGCCCGGCAGCATTCCGGGAACGCAGCCTCAGCGTTCTTTGCCCACTTTAAAAGTCATCGGGCCTTTGGAACAGTATCGCGCCTCTTGGCCGAAGTTTTACCAAGGACTCAGCGGCTTGACGGTGAAAGTGTTTGAGATTAATTGGCAAAACCCGAACAACTTGATCTTGAAAACAGAGATCGGTACCGTACACTTAGGGCCCTACAGTTCCAGGACTGCGGAGCAACTTAAGGTTTTAGACCGAATGCGACAATTGCCAAAACAGCTAGATTCAAGCAAAATAGCCTACATTGACTTGAAAAATCCTGCTTCGCCGATCGTCCATTTACCAGAACTCCCCCCCAGTTTGGAGAGTTCCACTCCCGCACCCACTCGCGCCCATAATTGATTCTCTGTCAACAGAAGGTAGAAGGTATCGATCGACAGGCAGAATTTTTGCCGCTCAGGATCGATACGCAGGGCTTGCAATCAGCACAGTTTTTGGATAGCGCCCCGCGTCAGGAAAAAAAATTCTGATTTTTCTTTCCATCGCGATGCGTCTGGGGCTAGTATCCATTTTTTTTCCTTCTGCCTTGCTTACAATTGCCTTAATCCGGTCAAGTACCTTGATGGCGTCAAGCGAGGTCTGGGCTAGCGAGGCCGGCAAAATCCGAGATTGCTAACATTAAGCATCGATCAGTGTTAGTTTTTCGCGCAACTTAGCCTATAGTTGATTGTGAATTGGCGTTTAGTTAACAAGCTGTAATCTACTATCCCCGACTCTAATGAAGCTTAATAATAGACAGGGGTCTGACCAAGACAGTCCCCCTTCGGAAGAAGTAAAAAATTTTCCGGTGGCTGCAGATTCCGCCAATCCCTTTAGACGCAAGTCTGGTTATGTAAATGTAGATAGTATTGATATCGATCCTATGGTCAATCCCAAAGACATAATGCCCAGCAGTGCTGCCAAAATCAAAGTAATTGGCGTCGGCGGGGGTGGGGGCAACGCCGTTAACCGGATGATTGCTAGCGAGGTTTCTGGTGTCGAGTTTTGGTGTGTGAATACAGATTCCCAAGCTCTGGTTCTCTCAAATGCTCCGAAACGCTTGCAAGTCGGACAGAAGTTGACGCGCGGTTTGGGGGCGGGAGGCAATCCGGCGATCGGCCAAAAGGCTGCGGAGGAATCTCGCGACGAGGTTGCTAATGCTCTGAATCATGCGGATTTGGTGTTTATCACGGCCGGCATGGGCGGCGGTACGGGCACGGGCGCGGCTCCGATCGTGGCTGAGGTGGCTAAGGAAATGGGCGCCTTGACTGTGGGCATAGTGACGCGGCCTTTTACGTTTGAGGGACGGCGGCGCACCAGCCAAGCTGAGGAAGGGATTGCGGCTTTGCAAACCCGGGTGGATACGCTGATCGTAATTCCTAACGACAAGCTGCTGTCTGTGATTTCCGAACAAATGCCGGTACAAGAGGCTTTTCGAGTTGCTGACGATATCCTGCGCCAAGGCGTTCAGGGTATTTCTGACATTATTACTATTCCCGGTTTGGTGAATGTTGACTTTGCTGACGTGCGGGCAGTAATGGCGGATGCGGGTTCGGCTTTGATGGGCATCGGCGTGGGTTCTGGCAAGTCGCGGGCTAGGGAGGCTGCGATGCAGGCTATTTCTTCGCCTCTGCTGGAAGCTTCGTCTATTGAGGGCGCTAGAGGTGTGGTGTTTAACATCACTGGCGGTACTGACATGACGCTGCACGAGGTGAATGCGGCGGCTGAGACGATTTACGAGGTTGTCGATCCGAATGCCAATATTATTTTTGGAGCGGTGATTGACGAGCGGCTTCAGGGCGAAATTAAGATTACCGTAATCGCTACTGGTTTTTCGGGGGAAGTTCCGTCGCCTCCGACTCCGGGGCGGACGCAAAATGTTAATGCTCCTTGGCGGGCTGCAACTGTACCGACGACTCCTGCTCAACAGACGCCCGATCCGAAAGCGAAACCGCCGCAGGATTTGGGATTGGATATTCCTGAGTTTTTGCGTAACCGTCGCCCACCAAGATGATTTTAGATTTTAGATTTTAGATTTTGGATTTTGGATTTTGGATTGAATCTCCAATCTCCAATCTCCAATCTAAAAAATCGAAAATCTCCAATCTACACAATCGAAAATCTCCAATCGAAAATCTCCAGTCGAAAATCTTCAATCGAAAATCTAAAATCTAAAATCCAAAATCTCCAAGGTTTGGCCGGGTTCGGGTTCGAGGAGTTGGGTGGAGAGTCCCGATTTTGCTAGTAAATCGCGAAATTCGGGAATGCTGCCGACCGATCGCACTAACATTTGTAAAATGCCTGTGGCTCGGATGTCTCCCGCCGCTGTAGGCAGGAAAAACCGAGGTTTCAGTGTGTGGGCGAGGCTGAGGGCTTCAGAAGGCCCGATGATGACTTGTCCGAGGAATGGGAAGATTTGACCGACGACTGGGGCGATGGCTACGTCTACTGTGTCTATTTTCTGTTTAACTTTTTCTAATGGTGGCAGGTGCGGTTCGTAATAAAGTGTCTCGCCACTGCTTAAATCTTTGAGCAAATAGCCGTTTTCTTCCTGTCCCGGCTGGATTTCGGCTCCGGGTACGGCGGTAATTTGTAACTTTTCTTTAAAATTTAACTCTTGCCAATTTGCTAAAGACGTGATATTGGTGTAGCCTAAACTGCTGAGGACTTTGGCGGCGGTGGGTGAGGCGATCGCGGGAATTGTGCGATCGAGCTGTTCGAGTGTTGGTCTGTGGCAGTGGTCGTCTAATCCTTGGGAAATTAGGATGAGGTCGATCGGCGGTAAGGTGCTGGGAGTGAAGGCGACGGGGGTGTTGTGGTAGGCGGTGAACAGCCAGGGTTGACCGTAAAATACGAGGGGATCGACCAGCCAGGGATCGACGAGGATGGTTTGACCTCCGATGTGGAAGATCCAAGAGTTGAGGTCGATTCGGGTGATTTTCACTGTGGTTTGCAATAATTCTTTACATTTGGTTTAATCATAGCTAATTTTGTTTGGGAATTTTAACCGCAGATGAGGGCGGATGAGCGCTGATGAACGCGGATAAGATGGGATTTGTCTGGTTCAAGTTGGCGTTTATGTACGGTTGAAACAAGATGATTAAATCGAAGATTCCTGTGGCTTTGACTGTGGCGGGTTCTGATAGTGGCGGCGGGGCCGGAATTCAGGCGGATTTGCGGACTTTTGCGTTTCACTGCGTGCACGGTACGAGTGCTTTGACTTGCGTGACGGCTCAAAATACTTTGGGGGTGATGCGAGTTGATGCTTTGTCTGCTGAGGCTGTGGCGGCTCAAATTGAGGCGGTGGTTGGGGATATTGGGGTGGATGCTATGAAGACTGGGATGCTGCTGAATCGGGAAATTATGGCGGCGGTGGCTTTACAGGTGGAAGCTTTGGGAATAGGGAATTTGGTTGTCGATCCGGTGATGGTTTCACGATCGGGCGATCGATTGATTGATGAGGGGGCGATCGCATTTTTGCGGGATGTTTTGATTTCTTTGGCTGCTGTGGTGACTCCCAATCGGTTTGAGGCTCAGATTTTAAGCGGTTTGGAGATTGTTTCTCTAGATGATATGCGATCGGCGGCGCAACAGATTTATCGTTTGGGCGCAAAGGCGGTTTTGGTGAAGGGTGGCGGGATGAAAGGAGATTTGCGGGGAATTGATGTTTGGTTTGATGGTACGCGGTTGGATGTGTTGAAGACTGAAAATGTTGATACTGGGAATACTCACGGGACTGGTTGTACTTTGAGTGCTGCGATCGCTGCTAATTTGGCTTTGGGTAAAGATTTGTTTACAGCGGTGACATTGGCTAAGGATTATGTGACTACTGCTCTCAAATATGCTTTGGATATTGGGGAAGGTCAAGGGCCAGTAGGTCATTTTTTCCCCCTGTTGAAGTAAGAAGGAAGAGGGAAGAAGTCAACAGTCAGTTAGTTTCTTAATTTCTCTGGCGATAGGGCGATCGCCACCAAGTCTTCGATTTTCTTAATATTCGGATCGCCCGCCAAATAACCAATCCCTCGGTGCAAGTGTAGGCGAAACTGTTTGGCTAGAGTTTCTTTTTCTGTGCCTAAATTGTCTTGATAACACCGCTGCTTGAGGGCAATTATTAAGATATCTGCCATGTCACCGCCGAAAACATCCCAGCTTAATTCGACGTTGCTGTCGCTGGGAATTGGTACTGGGGATGGGATGCTGGGTTCGGCGAGCGATCGGCAAAATCCCCACCTGCATAGAATATTCCACTGATCAATTTTGGTCGATCGTTTCAGTTTTGATAGTTGGTCTTTGCCTGTTTGGGAGAGGCGGATGCGATCGAGTGGTGGTTCCATGAGTTTGAGATTGTTTGGTAGATTGTAAAAAGTGTTAATATTGGGGAAGCAAAGCCTCTAGATAACCCGAAATAATTAACATTTTTTTACACGGCGCGACTTGATTAAATCGTTTTTTTTTGGTATTTTGATTGTAGTAGGATTTATCCTTAATAATGGGATGGTGGCAAGAATAAAATTTTCGCAACCATCCCATTATTCTATATATACTACCGCAACCCCAGGGCAAAGTCAAGGGGGTTGCGGCTATTTTTTAGCGCGAATTTTTATTCCCAGAAGTAACCTTTTTCGACGGTGGTTTGGTGTTTGGCGGAGTCGTATTTGAGGAGGTAGCTGTGGGCGATCGCCTCTAATTCTTGGAGTTTTTCGTATTCTACTTTTCTAATTTCCGTGTCGGTAGAAAGCAGGATGACTTGGTGGCTGGCCGAGGGGAAATAGCGTTCGACTAGGTTGTTTCTGTGGGAGGAGTCGAGGCGGCCCAAGGGAGTGTCGATCGCCACTGGTAATTGTCTCCCGGATACTCTAGCCAATCCCCACAAAAAGGCGATCGCCAGCAATTGTTTTTCCCCGGCTGAAAGTCGGTGTTTGGGTACCGGTTTGCCTTCTGGATCGTAAATGGAGAGGCTAAATGTTTGAGTGTCGATCGCAACTCTGTGTACGAGGTCGGTTTTGTGCAACAGGTAGCGGAAACAGTCGGTAATTTCTATTTCGAGTTTGTTGAGTTTTTTGAGGGTGAGTTTTTCTTTAAAGAGTTTCAGGGTGGCTTGGGCTTTGGCGATCGAAGCGATGACGTGTTGGCTGTTTCTGATGGTGATGTAGTCGCTGCTGTAGTTTTCTAGGTCTTTTTGGTTTTTGGCTAATTCTCTCTCTAATTCATCGACGCGGCGGTTGGCTGATTCGCAGGCTGCGGCTGCGATAGCGACTGCTTTTTGGGCTTTCCTGACTTCTTCTTCTAGTTTTTCGTAGGCTTCGGGGGAAGCTGCGGCTGCGAGTTGTCTGTCTGTAAAGTCGATTTCTGATTCGATGTTTTTGATTTCTTCTATTTGGTCGCGGGCTAGAATTTGCTGGGCTTTGATTTGGTAGCTAAGGAGGTTTTCTAGTTGCTGGATGCTGTTGTTGTCGGCGTTCATCCAGGGCGGGGCGTCTGTTCCCGCTTGCTGTTCTAGTTCTTGGTTTTCTTGGCGGATGAAGTCTTGAATTTTATCTAGCTGTTGGGGATTTAAGGAGATTTCCCCGATGTAGTTGAGGAGGCGATCGCTTCTTTGTTTGATAACATTTTGGGCAATCTTTGCTTGCTGCTGGCTGGCTTCTGTTTCTGCTTGAATTTTGGCTTCACTTAGCAAAGGTGAAATTAAGGCTAGTGGTAGCGTATTTGAGGCTACTTCCATCATGGCTTGACGGGTTTTTTCTGCTTGATTTCTGTAGTCGTTTAGCTGTCTGTCTAGCTGACTGCGATCGGCGGCAATTTTCCCGCCTTCATAAATAAACTTTTCTGATGCTTGTTGCTGATTTTTTTGAGCTTTATCTAATTCGTTTTTAAAGCTAGCTTGTTCTTGCTTAGCTGAGTCTATTTTATCAGTAATTTCCTTAAAAGTTTGTTCAATTTTCTCTAAAGCAGCCAAGTCTTTTTTGCCAGCAATTTCTTTTCGCTTGCGGCCGGCTAAAATTTCTAAATCGACGGCGAGGCGTTCTGCTAATTCTAAACCTAAAAGAGATTTAATCGCCCCGACGACAAACTCTGGCGGTGTTTCGAGTTCGGCGAGTTCTTTTACTTGTTCGCCGTCAAACAAAAATAGGTTGGATATTCCGACGGGCAAAAGGGTTTCGATGTATTCGTCCCAAGTGTTAGTAATTGCTTTGTCCGACCACCAATCGCTGACAATCTCGCTGTAGATGAGAATGCTTAGGTTGTCTTTGATATCTAATTTTTTCCAGTATCTAACTATTTTGAATTGAGTTAATTTGTCGTCTTGGACTTGTTCAAATGTTAGTTCGACGCGGGTATCTTTTAATGGGGGAGTGTGGCGGTTGACGCATTGATTGAGAAAGTCGCTGTAGCTTAAATTGCCTCGGGTGGAACATTGGGCGCGGCCACCGTAGAGGGCGAGGCGAATGGCGTCCATGAGGGTAGTTTTGCCGCCCCCATTCATGCCGCCAAATAGGATAACTGGGCAGGGATTTCCGTCTTTTTCGGGGCGGAGATTGATGGTTTGGGTGCCTGCATAGGGGCCGAAGTTTTTGAGGACGAGTTCGAGGAATTGCATTGTAGATGTTGTCGGTGGTTGCTGATTTGTTTGGTAGGTACGTCAGCGATTGGGCTATCCATTATGTCGAGAATAATGATAGCTGACGCACCTTACGCAAGGAAATTTTTGATTTAACAGATTTAATCTTTGCTATTTTTATCTCCTACATCGGGAGTAGAAAATTTGATGTCTGCCCAAGATAGCTGTCTGCTTTGATTGCTGTTGCTTTCGAGTTCTTCTTTAAGTTTGGCAATATCAACGGTATCGTTTTTGGCGGAACTGTTGGTTTGGGCGATCGCATCTTTGAATTGCTGAATTTTTTCCGTCGGATTTGCTTTAATATCTTCCACCGCTTTTTTTAAATTGCGTTGATAGTGGGCGTTGCCAATCGCTTCTTCCTTCGATCGCGAACTGGTTTCAAAGCATTTGTCCAAATCGCCGTAAATGCCTGTACGGCGGGGTTTAGTGTAGTATTGGCGTTCTGTATCAAGGAGTTTTGCCATCAATTCGAGGTGCATTTTGTCCTCACTGCAAATCTCTTCGATCACAGTCCATTCATCGCTACCGAGGAGTTTTCTTTCAGCGGCGGGACGGGAATCTTCAAAAGGTTCGCCCGTAACTTCTTCGTAAATCCGGGGCAAAGAGTCGTCAAATTCATGCTTTTCTTCCAGCCAAATTCGGCGGATTTCGCTAAGTTCTTCTGGGGTAATTAAGGTGATATCGCGCATTTCTAGGGGTGCGGTTTTGCGGACGTGGGTTTGTGCTTCCAGGACTCGTCTCAGCCAGTGTTCTCGCCAGAATTTGGTGTAGGGCCCTGGGATGGGTTCGACGGAGGTTGTGTCGTCGCCCATGTTGCGTTCAAACAGTTCTACTCTACCGTAGATGCGGCGGAAGTCTCTTTTTGGGTGATCGTCTGGAATGTCTAATTCGTTGCGAATATCGAGTAGAGGCTGCATCCATTCTTTTTCCTCATCGTTTTGAATCATTGCCTCCATTGATTTATCTTGACTTACCATTGTACAAACCCAACAGCCAAAGCGAGAATTTCCACAACTAGGAGTAGAAGTATCAACAACTAAAGGACATTCATTGTCGGCTGTTGCACCTCGATACATAGTTAGCAAATCTTTATTGTTATTTCCCCAAGGATTATCCCACTGCATCAAGTAAAGCCACACTTCATCTGTTCGCCAGTCTTCAATGGGAAGGTAAATATAAGAGTTAGGGCGAGTGGGATTAGCATTAAGGCGTTCGCTTACCCGCCACTCCCTATGTTTAGCCATATTTGCGGCGCGTTTAGCACTTTCAGCCTTGCGAGTACCTAGAACAAGAATTGCCTCGCCGCTAGTTCTAATTATTTCACGAATAAAAGAACCAGTTGGTTGTATTTTTAATCGTTCCGTACACCATCTAAATCGGTTTCTAGGTGCTGGGTATCCTTTACCTATTAAGCACGCCCAAAAGGTATCTTGAACGGCTGGATAAGTTAAATGAGTTTCTATTGGCATTCCCTGTTCTTGGGCTGCAACTTTCATCCGTTTTAGAGAATTATGTACTCCAGCAGCTACTATAGGGTTTTCTACCAGTGTATCATTTGTTAAAACATGAATTTTTTTGTGGCGTTTCTCAATTGGCAACTCTGCAATCGCATACCAAACAAGCTGTAGGACTGCCGAACTATCTTTTCCACCACTCCAACCGATTACAAGTGGGAGTTCATCTTGACAATAAAGCTCTTGAATTTCCTTTTTCAAAATTTCTATGTCTGCCATTAAATCGCCAATATTGCGGGGCGGAAATAGTGACATTTGTTGTAAATCATTCATTTTCTATATCTCCGTTTTGATTTTCCGTTTTGATTTTCCGTAAACACATTTTTGCGATGCCACTGAAGCGCATCTTTTCTCGGATAATATTGCTCGGAACTCGGCAAAAGAATAAGTTCGCCGTGAAACTCTTTCATTAATCTAGGGTAGGGTGAGTCCTCTTGTAAATCACTATCAACTATAATTTGATAACGATCGTCAACAGCAAACCATCCGCGATCGAATGCCCAATGATGATTTTTACACAATGATAGTCCATTATCTACTCTATTATCATAAAACTCTGAGAAGGGCTTGATATGTGCGCCATCTACAATACTTTGACTAAGTGAACGAGTTACTTTTAATCGACAAAAAGCACATCGGTAATCATACAAATGCACGATAGATTTACGAAAAACAGCCTCTCTAACCACAGATTTTTTTAAATACACATTTGGTTGTCTATCTGTATTACCCGATTCAATAGTATCTAATTCATCCAATGTTGAATTTTGAAAAGACTGGTTAATCTTTAAAATATCTTCAATTTGTTTATTTGTAGATGAAAACCAGACCGATATCAGTACATCTATTAATTCTTGGCGGGCATTCCTATCTTGCAAAAGACTAAATAGTTCATCGTCAATTATTGCACTATCAACAGCTTTTTTTAAGGTATTGATTGTTTGAGGTCGCCCTCCTTCATATTGTTCGCTAAATTTAAGATACCAAAATCTAGGTTCTTTATTTTTTAAGTGATAAAACGGAAGAGGAAAAGAATCACCCTTTAAAGGATTAGAAGTCAGCGCCGACCAATTTTTGTTGAAGGTGTTAATTAATTCCTCGGAAATGGTAATGTGGTTCTCCTTGATCAAACCTTGTGCAATTAAATCAGTTACAGACAATAGCAGTATTGGCTGATTTAGAGCATCTCCGCGTTGTTGTGTACGGTTGACATTAAGATTTGCAAAACAATTGCGATAATAAGCTAAATTTTTATATTCTGACTCCTGCCCCGTACTCACTGCTCCCTCCAGATATGATTAAATATAATCCAGTCTTAAATTTTACACGATTTTTCAAAATCTTTATCCATTGTGGCACGGGCGTCCCGTCTTTGCTGTATCTGCGGTTTGCAAACCCAACCGCTTTTTCAAATAATCAGTCATCCAACTAACACTCCCCCTCGACTTAGAAATCCCCCCTTTCAACAAAATCCCATTCTCCCAATCAGGATTAGAAATCGACCAATCAACCTGCTGCAAAAGGCTTAAATGTTCCTCCCAACTCTCAGGAAAAACCGACAGCAAAGCGGCCCCAACTTCCCCCAAACTTTCAAGCACAACACTGTGACAGTGTACGCAATCCCGGCGCATTTCCCCCGCCGCCACTTGCTTGTGCAGAACTAATTGCCAATCTGGAATAAAACTGCTAACCGCATTCCAATAACTAACCGCCAGTTGTATTTTTTGAGCAAGTTCTTCCTCTTTCTGTTCTTTTTTGGTGCGAGAACCAGAGGGTTTTGCCTGTTTGCTGCTCTCAATATTAGACAGCAAAGCCAGGATAGCACGATCGATCGCACTCAGCGCAAACAATTTGTGCGATCGCCCGTTCAAACTCCCCCTCTCCATCTCCGTCAAACACCGGAAAACCTCAACCTGCTTAACAACAGCCTTAACCACAAAAGCGCGATCGTCCCGGTGGTTGTAAAGTAGACTTAGCGACGCCTCCAAAGGAACTTGAAAACCGTTCAAATCAGCAAACATCTGCTGCGATTTTTCCAACCCAATATCGAGAAACAAAATCAGCGCCACCGTCTCATATCCCAACTGCGGATTTTCCCTCAAAGCCATCTCAAAAGCCGCGCGCCGATGCTGTCCGTCATTAATAGTAAACTTAGCATCCATCGGCACTCGCAATCGACCGATTTTCCGTTCTTCGGCCTCATTTCCCACTGCTTCAAAAGTAATATCCGCATCAATCGAAGCAGCAATTGCCCCACAAGTATAATTTGTAGGATTCTTAACAAAATACTCAGCAATTTCTGGAATCCTAGCTTTGTTAAGCGCCCGTTTCGCCCGCATAGACGGCGGCAATTCTTCAGATTCAAAGGGAAACAATTTCGGCAAAAAACGCACCGGACACATCGACACGTAATATTCGCGAGCCGCTTGAATTCCCCGGATGACCGGCAAAATGTATTCAAAGGAAGGAGTAGACATATTTTTTTGTGAAACCGCAGATACACGCCCAGAAATGCAGATGAATAACTCTTATCTGCGTCTATCTGCGTTCATCTGCGGTTTAAATAAAAAAACCATTGACATCTGCCATTCATTATGGTATGTAGCCGGGGTCTGTTTCCCGACAACTCAAGTATTTCACAATAATTTTTAAAAAACAAGAGTTGACATAAAATTTAACCCATGATATTTTTGAAAAAATAACCTAATTATATAAAAAATTCCAATGACTACCAACCCAGCGGATGACCTCGCTCTAAAAATTTTAGAAAAAGAAAATAGCGACAGACAGGAAATCGCACTTTTATTAGATAATTATTTAGGAAAGGACGATCGCATTTTCGTACAAAAAACCCAGATGGGAAACAGCGAAGCATACATCGGTTCAGTCACCCTAGAATGGTTAGACTCTCGCGTCCGTTTCGCCTCGCAAATGCCGCTTTTCCGCCAAAAATTCGACCTCCAAACCAACAACATCGTCCGCGACGACGAAACCATTGACGAAATTATCCAGCGTCCCTTAGATTGGTCGCGCCAAGCAGCCCTCACTCAATATTTAGCAGCCCGAAAATCGCACAAATTCCCCGCAGTTTTAGTGGTCGTCAGTCCCCCGTGGGTAGACAATCCTTTAGCCGAGGAATGGGATAAAAATGGCGTAGCAACCAAATCCGCGACTGAATTTACATCCTTTGATAAAAACGAGAACTTAGGGCTTTTGAATGTTTCTAAAGAACTCTCGATTTTTGCCTTAGACGGTCAGCATCGGCTGATGGGAGTTCAAGGTTTAATGAGTTTAATTAAAACCGGAATCCTGCAAAGATACAACAAAAATAAAAAACCTGTCGGCGCTGCAATTACTCTAGAAGATTTAGCAGAAGAGTATCAAATTGACCCCGGAGAAGTGTATAAATTAGCTCACGAAAAAATCGGGATTGAGTTTATCCCGGCGGCGGTAGCGGGGGAAACGCGACAGCAAGCACAACGGCGCGTGCGATCGATCTTTGTGCACGTTAACCTAATGGCGGTAACGCTGAGTCAGGGACAGCTAGCATTATTGAACGAGGATAACGGATTTGCGATCGCAGCCCGAAAAATTGCCGTCACCCATCCCTTATTAAAAGAACAAGATGACAGAAACCCCCGCGTCAATTGGGACAGCGCCACAGTCGCAGCAAAATCAACTGTCTTAACCACATTGCAAGCGCTGCAAGATATGTCCGAACGGTATTTAGAATACAAATTCCCTCATTGGAAGCCGGAACGAAAAGGTTTAATTCCCATGCGTCCCGAAGATGAAGAACTAAAAGAGGGAATTGAAGAGTTTAAAAAATTGTTCGATCATTTAGCAACTTTACCCAGCTATCAAAGAATTGAAAGCGGCGAAGAAACGACTGAATTGCGCCGATTTAGTTTTGAAAAGCCACCGGGCGAGGGAAATCTTTTGTTCCGTCCAGTCGGTCAAATTGCTTTAGCTAATGCTTTGGGAATTCTAGTATTTAGAAAAAAACTTTCCCTGAAATCTATTTTCGACAAACTCCGCAGATTCGATGTCGATGAAGGATTTAGCCACATGGACAATCCTGAGTCTGCCTGGTACGGGATTTTGTACGATCCGAACAAAAAGCGAATGCTAGTTTCTGGAAAGGATTTAGCAACGAAGTTAATTGTATATTTGGTGGGTGGAATTCAGGACGATATGGAGCGAGCTCATTTGCGGCAAGCGGTAGCGGAGGCGAGGACTTTTGAGGATAAAGCTATTAGTTTTAACGGCCGATTTGTGCAGCCGCAAGAGGTAGGATTGCCGCCAGTGCTGAGCTAAGTTTTTCTTGGGCAAAGTCCACAGC
The DNA here is from genome assembly GCF_036701435.1 of Microcoleus sp. Pol12A5. Lineage (NCBI taxonomy): Bacteria > Bacillati > Cyanobacteriota > Cyanophyceae > Oscillatoriales > Microcoleaceae > Microcoleus > Microcoleus sp. Pol12A5. The sequence goes on along the minus strand of NZ_JAUBQU010000006.1, from coordinate 62,478 downwards.
GACGAAGACTGATAAAGCAGGAAGCAAATTGGTTTTGTATAATTGAATCTGCACCTTACCTAGAACCAGATTATGACCATCGCTGAACAGATTTACGCAATCGTCAAAACCCTTCCCAAAGACCAAGCCAGCGAAATTCTCACTTTCGCTGAATTCGTTTGTGCCAAGCACCTGAGCGCAAACCAACCAACAGACACCGTAGATGCGATTCCTTGGACTGAACTTGTTTTTTCCCTTGCTGGAACTTGGGAAAAAGATTTTCCATCCCTGGAATATATTCGTGCTGAATCTGGACAAGACATCCTGCGGGAGAGTCTGTAAATCTACGTTTTGGATACCAACACTTTGATCTACTATTTCAAAGGTCAAGGACAAGTTGCTCAAAACCTTGCTAATGTTTCTCCCCAGGAAATAGTCGTTTCTACGATCGTCTTTTTTGAGTGGCAAGTCGGCATTGCTAAATCCAACTCGCCAGCAAAACGTACCCAACAACTTCAGCAATTTTTGAGCAGAGTTAACGTTATTCCTTTCGATCGCGATGCTGCTCTTGCGGCTGCTACAATTCGCGCCCAGTTGGAGCAACAAGGTACTCCCATCGGCCCGATGGATGTTTTGATTGCAGGGACAGCCGTAGCCCTCCAAGCGACTCTCGTCACCCACAATGTCAAGGAATTTTCTAGAGTTTCAGAACTCGCAATCGTAGACTGGTATTGACTAAAAAACTTCTCACAATCTGGCTTCCTTTAACAAAATAAGTTCGGCTCCTACAGGCAAATGATCGGACTCTGTTGCCTCCAAAAGCGAACTCGATTTAGCACCCCAATGCTTTGAATACCAAATATAATCAATCCGAAAAACCGGATAATTTAATCTCCAATTTGACCTTTTTACCAAGAATTTAAGTTCCCAACCGCGAGGCCAGGTAAAACCAAACCCAAATCCAGATTTTCGGAAAGCATCTTGCATGACTTTCTGCACCCTGTCATAGTCTTGAGTTTCGTCTGTCATATTAAAATCGCCCGCGACAATTACTGGCAGAGTTTCTCGCTCAACTCGCTGCACTAAGTCTTGAATTTCAGGCGAACGTTTGTCATATTTGTAAACAGGAATTTTGAGAAAACGCCATTTTTTATAGAGTTTCAACCACGGCCCGGTAGCTTGCATATTATAAATCACTACTTCTTGTTCGTTAAATTTAATAATGACCCGCTGCTGCGTTTCTGGATGGCCGGCTAAGTGCAGTATTTCGCTAGATACAATCGGATATTTACTGAGAATTCCTACAGGGGGATTGCCAATTTGATAGGGGTAGTCTGCTTTTAACCAGGTGAAAACTCTTTCGGTATGTTTCCTAACGATTTCTTGTAAAAATATAATATCGGGTTTTTGCTGGTCAATCAGCTTAAATAAAGTAGGTGACTGAGTTTTATGCCAACTGAGGTTATGGGAGAAAATTTTGATGCTGGGCTGCGAATCTGTGATGTTTATGGGTGCGGGAGAAAAATATTTGACGTGCAGCCAACTTATTAGAAGAATGCAGGCGATCGCAGAAATAATAGTGAACCATCTTTTTTTGATAATTGACACTCCGATGATCGGAAGCAAGAAAATTGGGAATAAAATTAAGGGGCTAAAAGTGCTAATTAAGGCAATAATCCACAGTCTATCCCAAAAAAATAGTTTGAGAAGGAAATAGCAGATAATAAATGCTGAGTAACTGTAAGCAAGAAATTTTGCAGATTCCTTTAAGCATCTCTTGATTATATCTTTTGGGATGTGCTTCATTGGGAACCTATTAAAATAAAAACTTGCTTAAATCGAATTCTTCATTTGACCGATGTTGGTTGTCTCTTTCAGAAATCAAAACCAACAAAAGGCGATCGGTATAATCCGCGGCACCCCGCAACTCTTCTCGCAAAATTTCCAGTCCTCCGTTAGCATATTCTTCAAAAATTTGCAAGCGTTCTGCTTCCAATTGTTCGTCGAGATGGGAGAGAATTTGAGGATTTTTGGTTTCGGCGATCGCAATTAACTTAATCGCCATATCGTAACCCCTGGATACAAAAATATCAACATCTATCGCACCCGGTTCTCGTTTAGAAATTTCCCCCAAAGGCGATCGTTTTTTTCGCTGATTTCCCAAGGATGCGGCGAAAGCGATGACATCGGCGTAAGTCTGAAATGGCGCGGAGTTGTTATCCGATAAAGTTAATGATTTGACTAACTCGGCTTTATCTTTAGCAATTCTAATTTTGTTAACAGCCATTGGGATTAATATGTAATTTTTAACTGAGTAATTTGATTGATAGAGTAACCGCAGATTAGAGGCAGATAAACACAGATTAATGCAGATAATTTTCAGAATGTCCGCAACAACATAATTTTTTGTGCAAAACCTCCTCTTGCTTCCCGCCGCTTCATTTGTTCGTCCAAAAGTCGATCGCCCGAAATGCCAAAACTCGCCATCACCGCATCTATCACCTCATACAAATCCGCCAATTCCGCCACCAAATCTTCTTCATCAGCCGCCGCCGCTTCCCCCGCTTCTTCAATCAACTTCTGCAGCAAAGCTTGACGGTATTCTGCATCCGACAAAATTACAACCTCGCATTCATTCCCACTTTTGCGAATAATTTCAGGAATGCGATCGCGCACCAATTTATGATACTCTTTTTCCACGTCAAACTCCCTTCAACCTTGACTAAAAGTTTGAATTAACCAGCGATTAATTTCCCCGTCATCTTGCGTTTGACTCCGGTTCAAAGCTTCCTCAACTAACCGGATTTCCAGCCCCGGTAAAACCCGCGACTCTTGCATTCTCCCGCTACCTCCGCCATTAATTGCAAACGAAAAAACCTCCCGTGTGTTTGCAAGTTCAACCCAATATTCACTTATTCCTGCGTCTTTGTAAAGCAACCGCTTCCCGCCTAAATCATCATTAAAAGAAGACGCCCCAATTTCCACTATCAAATTAGGCGGATCGTATTGATTTAAATCAACAGCAGAATTGCTATCATCAGGAGGCACTCTTAAATCGGAACCAATGTAGTAAGCTAAATCAGGTTGAAACTCGCCGATCCCTGCTTTCCGAAAACGGGTGTTAGTAAACTGAACTACTCGGATATTTCTCAATGTTGCAAACAGAATAACTACACAGGCCATAATTGAATTTTGACGCGCGTGCAATGGCCCTACTGGTGACATTTCTACCCTCATGTGTTCTTGGTAGTAATAAAACTTGCCCTTTTCCCATGCTGAATCCTCAGCAAAATTTATAAACTCTTCCCACGTCGCCTTCACCCAAATATCTGTTTCCAAAACCTGCGTAATTGCCGAATTAGAAGCCATAATCCACCTCTACAATTTCTGTATATTCAAATTCATTCGGACTGCGCTTAACTAAAGGATAGCGCGTCCCGCCCAGTTCGATCGCATCTTCTTCGCAATCAGCTTTCGGAGAATTGTACACAAGCACGTATTCCCTGCCGATGGAACTTTCCATCTCTTGAGCAACTTCTCCGCGCCACTGAGTTTTAGTTACCAAAACTACCAATTGATTCGCCAACTTCGGCAGCTTATTTGCAATTTGCTTGCGATAAATCTCGTCCAAACTCCCAAAGGGAGAATCCATCACAATTGGAAACGTACTGCTATCCGGGCCCATCAAAGTATTCTTTTGACTCCACTCCCGCACGCCCTCAATAATCCCGCCGATAAACGACAAACTGAGAATTTGATTTTCTCCTGTAGAAGCGGCCACTAAAGATTCTTTTCCCGACGTATTTTCTACTAGAGTCAGTTCGTATTTATCGCTCAACTTGGGGATATAAGGAGTAAAAGAAATTTGGCTGAAAATATCTTGCACCCGCTTTTCCAACTGAGAACAAAACTGTTTCTCTAAGCGCGATCGCACTTCAGTTAGGCGATCGATCGCATCCTGAGTTGCAGCAATCCGGCGCTGGGCTAATACTTGCCTTTGCTCGTTTAGTTGCTGCTTGTCGATTTGCTTGTCCAGATTGGCGATCGACGCCTTCAAACTCTCAATCTGCTGCTGGTTAGAGCCTGTTTCCCGGTGCAAATCGCCAATTTTTGCCTCAATTTCATCCAAGCGCTTTTGCAAGCGGCTGACATCGCCGTCAGGAAAATTTCGCAGCTTGTTGTGAATATCGTCTAACTGATTTTCCACCCGAGAAAGTTCGGTTCTGTCGCGGCTGATATTGCCTTGCTGTCGGTCAATTTCCTCCCAAAAATCAGCCACTTGTCTATCAATTTCATTTACCCGATCGCTAATCCGAATAGTTGTTTCTTCTACATCACCAACACCCGCTTTATCCATCCAACCGCTAACCTGTTGGCGAGACTCAGAACCCTCCACTAATTCCGCACCGCAGATACACCGCTGCTGCGCTAATAAATCTTCCAAAAACGGCCGCTGAATCCCCGAAAGCAACTCGCCTTTTTCTCGTAAACCTCCTACTATTAGTTGAAATTCAGCCGCCGCCTCTGACAGAAATACTCCATAACCCCGCATAGAAATTGAACGTTTGAGAGCATCTGTAGCTTGTGCAATTTGTTGCTTAAATAAACTTTTCTGACTTTCCAATTCGTCTCGCAACTTTTGTAAATCCGCAGCACCACTAAGTTCTAACAAGTTACCATTAACTGCTTTTTTCAACTCCCCTTGGTTAACCAATTCCCGCTCGATTTCTACCTGTCTGCTTGCAAGTTGCTCAGCTTCTTGCTCAATTTTTTGCTTGTCTTTTAAAAGTTGTTTCGTTTCAGCATTACCAATTATATTTAAATCTGTCTCTAGAGATTTTTTTGCTTCTCCTAAATGCCGGAGCGATCTATTCAACACTTCCACCCCCAGCAACTCCTTAGTAGCTTCTGCAATTTCTGCCTTCTTGTCATAGCGGACAATTTGCTCGATGCGCTCCCCATCAAAAAAGAAATATTTATGTAAACTTTCCGGCAAAATCCGCCCGATAATATCATCTGGATGCTGATCCGGCTTCAGCCAGAGACCGTTATCTTTTGCTACACTCAGAAACAATTCAGCCTTGCCATGTTCTACAGTATTTTCACTTTTATAAGCACGACAGATGCGTTTTGCTTGGTAGCGCGTGCTGTCGTGTTCAAACACAATTTCCGCCCAACAACCTACGGCTTTTCCCATTTCCGACTCAGCCAGAGCGCGCTTGTTTACTAATTGTTCTTCTGCCGCAAAAGCCGCGCTAAATTGTCCGTAAAGTACCCACGTAAAGGCATTCATTAATGCCGTTTTTCCCGCGCCGTTATTACCGTGAATTACTGTAATGTTTTGCCTACCCCAAGCTACTTTAATTTCCGGAGTTTTGCCGTAAAATTGACGAAAGTTGCACAGAGTAATTGATATTAACTTCATACAATTGCTTCCTTAATTATTTTTAAAATGTCATCGTTAATGTGGCGGGGAGCTCTCATGTACAACTTATCTTTTTCAATTTCCAATACCCGCTCAATAATTTGTCGAACTTCGGGCGGCGCGCTAGTAATAGGTTGTTGTACGTCGCTGAATTCCTGATGAGTTTGATAAGAAGAACGCTTTTCTGCTAAAATGCTTGTCGGTAAGGCTGCGATCGCACTATCTTCATATCTAAATGCCATAATCAGATTTTCATGCAGATTTTCAGTCATTTTTTTTCAAATATTAAAAACTAGCAACTCAAACTGCGCTCAAATAATTCTCTATTCTCAAACATAAACCGAACCTTAATAAATGTCAAATGTCTAATAGCCCGTAACGCTTCTGAAGTTGCAGCAATTTGACTCTAGCTTCCCCAGCATTGTCAGCTAAATCGGCAAATTCCAAGAACCGCTTCAACTCTTTTCGCAGCAAATTGCGCTCGACTTCTAAGGTTTCTCTGCCCAAATCTGGAGGCAAAACTATCATGTCAAATAAAGTTGCCCTTTCCTTCCCCGGATGCGGCCGCAAAATGCGTCCCCGGCGCTGAATAAACTGGCGCGGATTGCTGCTGCTTGCTAAAATTACAGCATTGCGAATTGCTGGAATATCAACGCCTTCATCCAAACACCGAATCGCTACCAAACCTTGCAATTCTCCACTCTCAAATTGCTGGCGCAATCGTTCTCTTTCTGCTAAAGGAGTTGCCGCAGTATAAGTGTTAACTCGGTAGCCTAATTCTGAACCCAATAACTTCGCGGTTTCTGTTAGCTGGCGGTGGTTATTTCGGCGCGCACTTCCTTCGATCGCACCGTCGCCGCAGTAAAATAAAGTGTGGGCTGTGTCGAGACGGTGAATCATTAATTCTCGCAAAGCTGTTAATTTATTAGCCGCTGCCCCAATTAAGCGAGCTCGCTGCATTAATAAAGTCGTTAAAGCATCGTTTTCTTCTACTTTTTCATCGCCCCAAAGCGCCCAGCCAATCTTTTGAGTTAAGCGGGAATACTTGCGGGTTTCGGCTTCGGTCAATTCTACTAAAATTGGATAGTATAAATAATGTACTAATGCTTTTTGGCGGATGGCGTCGGCTAAGGTGAGTTCCGGCTGCAAAACCGGACCGAAATAATCTAAAATAGCTTCGGTTCCCTCTTCGTCGAAATGCCTTTCTGGGGTGGCGGAAAGGGCGAGCCGCAGTCCAATATTGCGCGGCAAACTTTCTCCTAAACGGGGCGCGCCTAAGTTGTGAACTTCGTCTCCAATAATCAGGGTTTTTTCGGGGAAATAGCGCAGTTGCGATCGCAAACTATCTCCCATTAAGCTAGCATTAGTAGTGATGATTGTGAGAAATGCTCTATCGCCAGATCGCACTTGATACAAACCCGCAGCCAGCTTGTTTTGCCAACTGCGGGCGCTATCAAAAGCCAAAATAGGTTTTAAACCAAATTTCTCGGATTCGCGCGCCCACTGATTCACTAGGTGGCAGTAAGGGCAAATTACGAGCAGGACTTGCAGGTTAATTTTATTGTATAATTCAGTGGCGATCGCCAGTGCAGTAATCGTCTTCCCGCTACCCGTCGCCATCTTCAGCGTACCGCGTCCCTGATTCGCAAACCAATTAGCAACCGCCACTCGCTGATACTGTCGCAATTGCAGCGATGGCGGCATTTTCGGAAATCCAAGTTGCAAATTATTAGCCGTTGAGCGATTCACCTTTAAATGTCGTTAGATGCCAACTTACCCTGACTCAACTGTAACTCATTTCTAATTAAAACTTAACAGCTCAAACAAATTTGCCGCCGACAGTTGCAAATCCGACAGCACATCCAGTACAGGTAAAATATCTTCATTCTCTTTAATCTCAGGTTCCTGCTGCGGTTTAAAAACAATTACCAATTCTTCTTCCGGGTCAATCATCCAACCCAATTTAGTGTGATTCTTGAGGCAAAACAGAATCTTATTAATTACGCGAGTTGAACTTTGCTCCGGCGATAAAATCTCAATTGTCCAATCCGGCGCAATTTCAAACCTATTTTCAATCTTTCCCTGAGAATTCAGAGGAATGCGCGGCCACTCGAACACTGCTATGTCTGGAACAATAGAAATTCCATCAAAAGAGCAGCGCAATTCTGGAAACGCATAAGCTAACTTCTGCGGTTTGCCAACTCGATTAATAACAGATGGAAACTCGAATTGTAACGTGCTGTGTTTTCCTTGGGGCATAGCTTTTTGATAAATTTGACCGTCAACATACTCGCTAGCAGGCTTAGTCTCTGGCAATAGCAGAAACTCTTCCAAAGAAATCTTTAACGGAGACTGAATTGACGTTACCATAAGCCATTAACCCCTCAACAACTCAACTGGGCTATCAAAAATCTGCATCGCTGTCAGTTTCCCAATCAGCACAACTCTCCGATTCCACACCAGTAGGGTGCATCGCACAAACCAACAAATTTCCCCCGTAAACTTGACCGTGATAGTTGCGGCAACCGCGACAAGCCGGCTGCTGCGTCGGCGAAGGGTCTACATAAGTCACCATCGACAAATCTATCTCATCAAATTGCGGGTCGAAGTCGCGGCAAATTTCAATTATCGGTTCGATAAATTCATTAAATAAACCGTCAAATTCATTGAAATAACCGTCAATGTCGTTAATCAGATTATTTTGTACTTGTTCAGTAAACTCTTCCGACATTTTTGCCAAAACGTCCAGCATTTCGACAAACTCTTCGCTGATGTCGCTGAAAAAATGCTCTACTTCAGAAACAGCATTTTCCATTGCTCCAAAAAAATCTTTAGACCAATCTTCCATGAATTTGACAGTTGGCTATTACAAAATATTTTACAGACAGGTGCAGCCAGCCTCATGTGAAGTGCTTGCACCTACTTTCAATTCTATTACCTATTGCCTGAGATCCGTCCACATCCGACAGGGGAGATATTCAAAAAGGGAACTCAAGATTATTATCCTGAGTTCCCTTCATGCTTTACGCAGCGAGCTTTTTTTAGTTTAATCCCGCTTCAGCCGCCGCAATTCCTCTTGTAAATTCTGCACCTGTTCGCGGAGCTTGTCTACGCCGCCTGTCTCTTTAGCATCTTTTGCCGAGACATCTTCTTCCTCAGAAATAATTTCAATCCGTCGAGGTTCAGCGGGTTTTTCGTTCCCAGCCGATGCTACGGGGGGCTGCTGCTGAGCCTGTTGCACCATGTCATCAACAAAGCGGCGAGCTTCTTCCGTGGACATCTCGCCCCGCTTCACCAATTCGTCTGCCAGCTTTTGGGCTTCAGTGCGTAATTCAGTTAACTTGCTGCCAGCTTTTTCACCAGCGTAGGAAGCTAGCCCGACACCAAGGTACACTGCTTTTTGTAAAATATCTCCGAAACCAGGCATAGGAGCTACACCTCATAAAACTGGGTGAACCGGAGACCACGCCTATTACAAGCATCCCGTGTTGCTGCTACCTTCCGGTCCTGACAAGATTTGGGCGTTGGAATCGCGTGGGTCCAGTTCATATATGAGTATAACACAGTTATTTATTCTTCAACCACACACCAGTGATAAATTTCATAAATAACGCAACCGTTCTTCACCAGCGGGTCTTCAGCGACGATCGCCTTCGCCTCATCCATCGAACCCGCCTCAAACAGCAACATACCGCCGCCCCGCCGCCCCCAGTAGCCAGTTTTCGCTCGGTGTCCTTTAGAAATCAACTCTCGGACATAAGCTCTGTGAGCTGGCACGTATTGGTCAAAGACAGGCTTTTCGACAATTCCTTGCTCAATTTTGACAAACCAAGGCATTTTTATTTGGGATTTTAGATTTTATATTTTAGATTGGGAATGGGCGATCGGCAATGGGATCTAGGGCAAATGCTCTATATTCCATTTTGCACCATCCTTTCTTAACTGCGATGTTATCCGATGAACCAGTCAAAACAGCGATTTTTTATTGGCCTAGTGCCGCCTCCCGATATTGAACACCAGATTACTGAGATTAAACTATATTTTGCGGAACACTACAACAGCCGCGGTGCTTTGAAGTCGCCGCCGCACATCACGCTGCAACCTCCTTTTGAATGGTTAGCAGACGATGTTCCCAAATTAGAAGAAAGTTTGAACCAGTTTTCTGCAAACCGACTGCCAATTCCCCTTAATCTATCCGGTTTTGCTGCTTTCGCGCCCCGCGTCATTTACGCTGATGTTGTCAAATCGCCCGAATTGCTGGAAATTCACAAAGATTTGATGAGTTATTTGGAGACAAATTTGGGAATTGTCGATCGAGTTTCTCAGACTCGCCCATTTGTACCACACATGACAGTAGCCTTTCGCGATTTAACTAAGGAGAATTTTCAAACGGCTTGGTTGGAATTCTCCGGGCGATCGCTCCACTTTGAGTTTACCGCTTCGGCATTAACTTTACTCCTTCACGACGGCAGCCGTTGGAACATCCGCAACCAATTCCCGCTTTCGGCCTAAACTCTCTCCCTTCTCTTTTTTCGTGTCCTTAGCATCTTCGGGGTTCGTTTTCCCAAAAAAATCTTATTAGCAAATCCCGATCGATATCATTTCCTCACTACAAACCTGTTAAAAATTAAAGTCAGCCACAACTTATCGATCGCTCTTATTCGGAGTTGCAAGTGCCACAGTTCCATAAACAGAAATTCCTGACTGTTCCAATATTTTAATTGCCGACTTAACCGTAGTACCGCTAGTGTAAATATCATCAACTAACAGCACTCGATCGCGCGGGAGCCGACGACGAAAATCTTTTCCCAAACTTAAAGCATTTTTCATTTCCGCTTGTCGCTGCTGTGGCGTCAGAGCGAATAAAGCCTGAGTATTTTTCACCCGCTCCAAACCGTGCCGCTGCAAAGGCAAACCAGTCACCTCGCAAAAACTTTCAGCCAACAGTTCCGCTTGGTTAAAACCGCGCTCCTTGAGCTTTTCTTGATGCAGGGGAATCGGTACAACTGTTAAATTGTCTATAGCTAATTCCGGAAAACTCAGCCAAGCTTCTGCCAGCCAGCCGCCTAGAGGTTTCGCTAATTGCGGATTGCCGTCATATTTCAAAGCTGCGATCGCCCGTTTGAGAGCCCCGCGATACTCACCCCACACAAAAACACGCTGCTGTGAATTCCAAAATCGACCGGAATCGCTTAACTGACATCGCTGAAGTTGCTTGTGACAGTACAAACAAAACTCTCCGGCGGCTGGTCGCTGACAAAGAGGACAGTTAGACTTAAGAAATAGATTGAGAAAAGATTTGACTAATCCCGTCCATTGTCGCTTGTTCATCCTAAAATTGTCGTAAGTGATTAATGGGAAAAACTTTCAACTTCAATCAGTTTCCACGAACAGGCTCGCAGCGTGAAAAACCTCTACTGGTTAGACAAAATTAAACCTTCAGACCGAGATACAGTGGGAGAAAAAGCATTTTACTTGAGCTGTTTGCTCCAGAAAAATCATCCTGTTGTACCGGGTTTTGTCGTGCCGGCTACCACATTCTGGCAGTTTTTAGAGTCGATCGAGTGCCTAGAACCGCTGTTTGCTGACTGGCCACACTCTTCCCTGCACTTGAATGTCGATGAACCCAGACAACTGCAATCGATCGCCCGCAGCATCCGCCACCAAATCCTCGCCGGCAAACTGCCAGATTCACTGCTCTCCACCCTAGAGTCTGCTGTTAGTCAACTCAACTCACAGTCAAACTTAAACTCCACAGCCTTAATTTTTCGCCCTTCCCTGACTTCCTGGAACCCGAAAACAGTCGGCATTCTGGAATCTCAGGCAGTACGGGCAGAACCCGAAGCCATTGGGGCCGGACTCAAACGAGCTTGGGCAGAAATGTTCAGAGCCCGAAGTCTATTTTACTGGCAGCGGTGCGGCCTGCGGGTACAGCAAATCAATCCCGCAGTTTTGGTGCAGCCACTTCAAGAAGCGGTCGCCGCGGGCGAGGTGAAAACAAAGGCGGGCGCACAGTGGGAAATCCAAGCCACCAGCGGTTTGGGATTGTCCCTCGCTAGGGGAGAAACCATCCCCGATTACTATCAAGTGCAGCCGGAAACAAGCGCGGTTAAATTCCAGCGGATCGGTTACAAAACATTAGCCTACAATCTCAAAGTCGGCGATGGTGAACCGAAAAAAAAACTGCTGCTGGGCAAGTTTGGTGCTTTTCCAATTCCCGATTCTCAATTTATAATTCCTGATTTTGCTGATTGTTGCGTGCAAGTTTTAGCGCTGGGAGAGGAAGCACAAACAGAATACGTTTTAGAGGAATCGCAACTGCAAGAAATCATTGAACTGAGTAAAAAAGCGATCGCAGAATTTGACTCAGATTTAATTTTAGAGTGGACGCTAAACCAGACAGCAAACAGCGGCGAACCGCAGTTTTATTTCACTCAAGTTCGTCTTGTGAAAGGGAAAAAAGTCGCGCCACTAAAGGAAAATTCGATCGCCCTCCCGCAGCCAAACTCGATCGCCCCAGCCCGAACTCCTGCCATACTCAGAGGTGTGGCAGCAGCATCAGGAAAAGCCGAAGCAATTGCCCAAGTTATGACTAATTCCCACCCAGAAAACGCGGAATTCTTAGCCGGAGGCATTTTAGTAGCCCGGACAATCGAGCCGAATTGGCTGCCTTGGCTGAAGGTTGCTGCTGGGGTGGTTGCGGAACAAGGAGGTATGACAGGTCACGGCGCCATTTTAGCGAGAGAATTGGGGATTCCCGCCGTTGTGGGAGTGACCGGGGCCACTCGGGCGATCGCCTCGGGCGATTCGGTGTTGGTAGACGGCGATAGCGGAGAAGTTTTTGCCCTCGCGCAACAGGATGCGATCCAGACAGCAGACAGCGGCCGACTTCGGGACACAGCAAAAAAGACAGATATATACAGTACAGCAGCGAAAATGTCAATAGCCAAGCACCAATCTTCTACCTCCGATCGATCGTCCAATTGGGCGCCTAAATCTCAACAATCTGAGTCTACTCAATATGTTTGGGGCCCACCAACGGCGACTCAACTGCTAGTTAATGTCAGCCAAACAAGTTCGATCGACCGCCTCAAAAATCTGCCAATAGACGGCATCGGATTGCTGCGATCGGAATTAATGGCATTAGAAGCTTTGGACTGTCAAAACCCCAAAACTTGGCTACAAGACGGCCGCCAATCGGAATTTGTCGATCGCATGGCGGATTGCCTCAGCTTATTTGCGGCTGCCGTTTCGCCGCGGCCAATATTTTATCGATCTCTCGATTTACGCGAGTCGGGCGACCACGGCAGTTTCAGTTATACCTTTGAACCGGAATTATTTGATTGGGAACTCTGCGTCCTTCAAAAAGTCTGCGAGTCAGGCCATACGAATGTTAATTTAATTTTGCCTTTCGTGCGATCGGTTGACGAGTTTATCTACTGTCGCCAGCGCTTAGAAACAGTTTGGAAAAACCGCTCAGCCGAATTTCAACTGTGGATTATGGCGGAAGTTCCTTCGGTGTTATTTTTATTGCCAGATTACGTAAAAGCCGGAGTTCAAGGAATTTCTATCGGCACCAACGATTTAACCCAATTGCTATTAGGAATTCACCGCAACTCCGACCAGGTAGCAGGTGCATTCAACGGGCGCGATCGAGCAGTGATGAGGGCGATCGAACAATTAATCAAACAGACCCGGGCCGCCGGCATTCCTTGCTCAATCTGCGGCGACGCTCCCGCATTGTATCCCGATACAGTGGAATCCTTCGTGCGGTGGGGCATTTCGTCTATTTCGGTCAATGTCGATGCAGCAGAACAAACTTCCAGGGCGATCGTCCGCGCCGAACAGCGCCTACTCCTAGAACTCGCTCGATCGATAATTAACAATTAACCACTTCCGGACGCACTTTGCCTGAGAAATCCGGTTTCTCATCTCAATCATACCTTTGGCAAGCAGCCACCCCCTCAGAAATCCGGTTTCTAGACAACCCGTGTCTCCCAGACTATTCACAACTACAGAAACCCAGTTTCTAATTATATAACAACCGCCCAGACGGTGAGGACATTTTTAATCGATCAAACCCTTGCTTTTATTGCTTCTTCCTTCTTCCTTCTTCCTTCTTCCTTCTTCCTTCTTCCTTCTTCCTTCTTCCGACTTCCATCCGTTATATCCGTTACATCCGTCGAGCGAATCCCTTGCCGAACTTCCTTCTTCCTTCTTGCGCTATCAAAAGGTTTGATTTTAAAGCTAGGATAGAAATATCACCAACTCTTGACCCGAAGGTACCAACAGTGAAATCAAAAATTATTGCAACCGCAGCAATACTTGCCGCCCTGGGCTTTCTGCATCCCCATCCAGCATTATCTCAACCTGCAACTGACGGTGGCACCAAACCCGGATTCTGGCAACCTCAAGCGCAAGTTGACAATACTCGCAACATTACCCTCAGACTGTTAAATGAAACGGGATTAAACTTAGAATACGGTCCATCAGGTGCCAGCTTGTCATCCTTGCCCGTCGGAGCCAGCAAAAACATCGTTGTTCGCATCAGCAATCGCACCGGCGACATTGCCAATATTCCGATTAATGCCACAGGAGGAACCGCAACTTTGAAATACGACTATAACGTTGACTCGCAGACAAACATTGTGACGATTCGCATCACCAGATCAGACCCCCGCACTAGGCAAGACCGGTCAGTTTATATTGATGAAAAAGGGCGAGTTTACTCTTTCTAAGACTAACGCTCATCAACCCGGTTTCTCCTGATAAATTTTGCTTTTAGCAGCGAGGTATCGCGGAAGAAATCGGGTTTCTAGATTAGCGTGCATAAATTCAGTCTTTCTCAAACAGTTATGAATCAAGTGCAGCCCACAAAAAATCGATGTTTTTGTGCAGCGGATTTGACATTTCATCCCCAAAATCAACTGCTGCTTGCAATTGGGCCCTAGTGGCGCACTGGTGCATCAGGTGGGTTTCGAGAGGATGTCAACCGCCGCATCGCAGACTAATATCCGTCGTTTCTCTTGATACTTGCGCCTCGATTTCCCTCTTCTTTCGGTTTAGCTTTGTTCACTCGCAAGGGGCGCCCCATCCACTCTGCACCGTCTAATTCGGCAATTGCAGCGTCTTCTTGGGCATCCTCCATCATCTCAACAAATGCAAAACCGCGCATCCGACCGGTTTCCCTGTCGGTAGGCAAGACAACTCGCTTGACTGTGCCGTATTCTGCAAATACTGCTTTCAGGTCTTCTTCGGTGGCGCGGTAAGACAGATTTCCAATGTAGATAGTCATGTCGATCGAACTGAACTTGTTGTGCTATACATAATAACCTTTTAATTTAACTGTCAAGTGCTATCTAGCATACAACTGGGCAATCGACTCTGACTCAAAGGGTTTGCCACACTGAGCAACCCTTTGTACTGGCTGCAATAGTTAGCTTAATCAAAACTCATATCGTCACTCGTCCGCAGGGCGAGTCAGGATATGAGTTTTGGGGCGGCGAGGAATCGCGCCCCTGAACAATACTTGATTTTAATCAGATCACTGATGGGTGGACGACGAATCACAAAGCATCTTGGGAAACACAGCGACTAACAAGGTATAATATATTAAGTTGCTCTGGGCAACGATCGTTGATATAGCAGTTCTCAACTTTCGTGAGGTACTTCCCAGTTAATTACCAATTCCCTATTTCTTCAATTCTTTAATCTAAATTTGTACTTGATAATTGCTATACACATCTATATAGCCCTTTTAGAAAAGATACTTCAAACTTCCCCAGCCCTTTCATATAGGGGGATATCTCACCTTCAATACTTTGGCAAAATTGGGAATTGGAAATTGGAAATGGGGAATAGGGAAAATTTTGTCCCCATCTCCTTAATCGCTAGTTTAGCATATTACTTTTCTCAATTAAACTAAAGATGTAAGATTTAAAGCAGCTTTGTTAAGTGTTTGAGTGCCAATTCGACTTTGGGTAATACCGCTGGCTGTTTCCGTTGCTCCTTTATTCAGAACATTCATCGCATCTACCACTTGCTCAATAGCGATCGCCTGCTGTTTGGTATTCA
Organism: Microcoleus sp. Pol12A5; assembly: GCF_036701435.1. Taxonomy (NCBI): domain Bacteria; kingdom Bacillati; phylum Cyanobacteriota; class Cyanophyceae; order Oscillatoriales; family Microcoleaceae; genus Microcoleus; species Microcoleus sp. Pol12A5. The sequence continues at coordinate 47,000 of NZ_JAUBQU010000006.1, read as the reverse complement.
GATAAATTTGCTGACTGCTCACAACTACACTGTTAATAGCATTAGCAACATTGTTAAAATTATCCGCCGTACCTTCAGTCAATTTTAGGCTATTATCTAAAGTTTTCTTTCCCTCATCTGTTACCATCACTGTTTTATTAATAGAATTCTTAATACCGTTGATCAAATCATTAATCTGATCCGACGATTTTTTGCTTTGATCTGCCAGTCTGCGAATTTCCGTCGCCACCACCCCAAACCCCTTTCCTTGTTCTCCGCTGCGTACTGCTTCCACTGTAGCGTTAATTGCCAGCATATTAGTTTGATTGGCCAAATCGCTGACTAAATTGGTAATATTAGCAATCTGATTGGTTTGCTGGCTCAAATGTAAAACTTGATCGGCGATAGCTCCGACTTTTTCAGTCAAACTCAACATTCCCTGCTGGGTTTTATGCACTACTTTACTGCCTTCTGCTGCCAAGTTTAAGACATTACTGGCATTCTCAAGAGCTGACTCGGCTTGCATAGCTGATTGCCTCGATGATGCGCCCAATTCATCCATGGTGGTAGTTGTTTGATTAACAGAAGCAGCTTGTTGTACAGCAATACGTTCCTGTTGCTCTATTGTCGCAGCGATCTCGGTAGAAGAACTGACAATCATATTAATAATACCTTTCAGCGCTTTATCTAAAGGTTTGGCGATCGCTATGCTTAAAGCTATGCCTAGAATAATAGCTATTAGCGGTCCAAATGTCATACCTAACAATACAGCTACTTTAGTATTATTGCTATCATTGTATGCGGCTATATAAGCATCATCGGCTTGCTTTCTGTTGGCTTCAACCACTGCTAAAGTGGTCTTTTCTGAATTAATAAATTTAAAGCGAATTAATTTAGCTTGCTGCCTAAGTTTATTCAAAAGGTTACTAGCTGTCTTGGCTGTTGCCATTTCTGGCGACTTACTTTTACCCTGATTAATTAGGTTTAGCTGCAAAGCCAAAGGATTCAAAATTCCCACTTTTTCAAATTCTTGATTAATTCGCAGGAATTCTCGATCTTCCTGCTCCCACTCCTCCCAATACTTAAGCATTTGTTGATAGAGTGCGTCTTCCTCTGAGGTACGTGGAGTGGCTTCGTATGCTTTAAACCCATCTTTAATTTGCTGCCAAGCCTTGTCCATTCTGTTTAAGGCATCTTGCCTTTCTTCTTGACTGAGTGCCGGATTAATTAGCGCTCTCTCTGATGACTCAATTTGGGTTTGTCCCTCGTTTATTTTCAATAAAGCTTCAATACTCGGTAAGTTATTGTTACCGAGAGTCTCTATGTGGTGACTGAGATTAGATGTTGAACTCCATCCTACCCAGGCAACGAAAAATACTAACAGTCCCATCATTAGAAATGCACTCACAAGTCTGGTTTGTAAATTCATTTGTCTCAACATACTATTTCTGCTTCCTTCTACTACAGTTATCCTCGCTGAACTCATGAACAGAGCTTGTATATTATAGCTTGTCTCAGGTAGAGCCAGTACCGATTAGGATTTTTATTTTGATATTTTACCTTATAAAATTAGTAATTAATTGATAAGTAACTCCTGAGCCTGAAAATCGCTATCGATTTTGGTTGACGACGCAGTTACGGTAGCTTTTTGGGGGTCGTGATGCTGAATTCATTTTTATAAACCCCTTTAGTCTACAGGTTAAAACCTGGCTTTACACAAACCAAGCCTGCAGACGCTAACTCTAAAAAGTGGTAGGATTATAATTAAGTTAGGAGTACACAGATATAGGCTTTGTGACACAGATGAGGTATCATAGTGCTAACGTATTCATAACAGTAAAATATAAGATAAATGAACTCTAATGCGCTCAATAGTCACAGCATCACCATAAGTGGAGGGGAAGTCCCCTCCACTCACAGCAGGTTTATTCGCCCATCGCAAATATCATAGATTACTAGCAATGAAAGCTGATTATATTGATTTTGGACAAAAAATTATCGACGTTTATCTTTAGGTAAGCAATCTCACAAAAATTCATAGCTAACTGTTTGGGAGAGTTCTCAGTTTTGTCAAAAAAAAGATTACTTAAACAGGGTTATAAAACCAAAAATATTTTTCGGCGAGCTAATTTATGCAATTATGTAAAATCAAGGCAGTACAACTAATAATTTTAGCGCAGCTTGTTGAAAATAAAAACAATTAAAATTTTGAATAACTTTCCTTTAAGTCTATCAATAAAAGGTTTAATGGCGATACCTAAAAGGAAAAAATGTGTAAAATATTTTCACAAACATTATACTACCTAATAGTCAACTTTTTTCTATAAGTTAAGTTAACTTAAGAAGGAACATAATACAATTACATTTAGAGCATTTTACAATCCGGTCACCTACATAAATTATAAAAAATGCTTTGGTAGTGATGGATAAGGATCGTACAAATAGGCAAAATAAGTAAATAAATTAGTCAAGAAAAAGGGCTAAAGTAATAATATACTTTTCGCCCCCTTCGCCCGATTTATCACAAACCTGAGAAGTTATGGTTAAAACTTAAATATATTTTCAGTTTTATCAAAACAACACATTATCAATAATTAGAAAAGGCGATAGAGTTTGCATTCCGTCAACTTTCTCAGCAAAATATTTGGAACTGATTTACATACTGCTGTTATTGTACTTCATCTATCTGAGAAAGGCTATACGGGAATCGAAAGTGTCTAAGTGTCTGTCCAGATTTTTTAGCGGACACAGAGAAATTCAGTCTAGCCAAGTGTGCAAATCCGGTAAGAGAAAAACGCGAAAAGCCAAACTGTGATGTTTGGAAGCCCACGCCATAACTGTAATCAGTTTGGCGTTGGGAGGATGTTACTGCTTTTCCTTAGTCGATCGAGATTGACTGAGGCCCCGTGCTTTTACCGTTGGTGGGTTCGGCTGGGGGAGTAGTGTAGGAAGTTGAACCAGCTTGCTCGTCGATCCAGCTTTTAACGGGATCTTCGTGAAGGTTGAGTCGAAGCAGGCCAGATAAAAATCCGCCCGCGAAGGCGATCGGCTGTTCGATCAATTCTTTCGCCATTGGGATGAGTTCGTCGAGGAACATTCAAGAGTCTCCTTGTGCTGCAGGGGTTCTACCTTAACTGTATCGTTTGTACTGCGATGCTGGTAGCGGCATACAAAAAACCCTGTTTCCAGCGCTGAAGATGCGCGCTCGGGCAATTTTTCGGCTAATGACTTACAATGCTAATTAAATTGCTGTAAAAATTTTATGTGCCGTTTGCTTGGCTACCTCGGGGAGCCGATTTTACTCGATGCTATTCTGTACAAGCCGGAACATTCCCTAATTGTGCAGAGTTACGATCCCCGCGAAATGACTTCTGGCCTACTCAATGCTGACGGTTTTGGTCTTGGTTGGTATCACCCGCACCTAGATACTGACCCGTTTACTTATAAAAATGTACAGCCAATTTGGAGCGACATTAACCTTCCGAGTATCAGTCGATACGTTGAATCCGGATGCGCGATCGGATATGTTCGCAGTGCAACTTCAGGACAAGCTGTAGATTTGAGCAACTGTCAGCCGTTTCAGAACGATCGCCTGCTGTTCGTACACAACGGCTTCGTGAAGAATTTTCGTCAAACTCTTTACAGACCAATTCGCGATCGACTTAGCGATACCATTTATCAATCAATTAACGGCACTACAGATTCCGAGCATATCTTCGGCTTGTTTGTCAATGAATTGACAGCAGCAAATCTGACTCTAGAAGCTGCTTTGCAAAACACGCTGAAAACTGTGGCAGAGCTAGCAAACTTTCACCAAGTAGAATTTTCAGCTAATATCATTATCAGTGACGGACACCAGCTCGTTGCCTCTCGCTTTGCTTCCCAAAAAACCCCTCCTTCCCTCTATTGGCTGCGAGACGATTTGAATTTCCCTAATTCTGTCATCATTGCTTCTGAACCTTTATTTGCTGGCAATTGGCACGAGTGTCCAGTCCAGAGCATTATCAGTACCGGAGTAGAGCGTGATATCGAAATCTATCCAATCTTGTAGAGAGGCAATTTATCGCGATTTGCAGCAGTGTCGCAACGGCACTTTCAAGCTATTTGCAGACATCGATTATGATACTTTTTGCCGCCAAGCTCATCCTGATTTCAGTCCAGTTGGCTGGCACTTAGGTCACATTGCTTATACGGAGGATTTGTGGCTGTTGCAACGATGTGCTGGCTTGGAACCAGTCTTTCCTCACTATCACCAACTGTTTGCTGCTGATATTTTGCCGAAAAAACAACGGGTTTTTCTGCCGACGTTACCTGAAGTTGAATTATATCTGGACGCGGTGAGAAAAAAGGTGTTAGATTATTTGGAAGTAGCGCCGATCGACAAGCAAGAACGTCTCTGGCGGTTTATTATTCAACACGAAAGCCAGCACTGCGAAACTGTTGCTTTCGTGTTGCAAATGCACAGGAAGAAGGAAGAAGGAAGTTCGGCAACGGATTTGGTAACGGATTTAACGGATTTCCGGGACGTAACTGATAGAAGGAATAAGAAAGAGGGAGGAGTAATTGCCGATTACCAATTACCAATTACCGATTCCCCGGCGATTGAAATTCCGGGCGGAGAATTTTACATGGGAAGCGATGCTGCTGAGGCTTTGGATAACGAGCGATCGCGCCACCTGTGTTATTTAGAAGCATACTCAATCGATCGCTATCCGGTCACTTGCTGTCAATACCGAGATTTCATGGAATCCGGCGGGTATCAAAACCCTGATTGGTGGTCAGCGGACGGCTGGAAATGGCTGCAAGCCGAAGCCGTCTCTCAACCGCTTTACTGGTCAGAAAATCCAGCTTTCAACAACCATCCAGTTTGCGGTGTCAGTTGGTACGAAGCCGAAGCTTACTGCAACTTTATCGGCAAGCGTTTGCCATCGGAAGCCGAATGGGAAAAAGCTGCGAGTTGGAATGCCACAAATCAAACATATCGCATCTATCCTTGGGGAGAAGAACCGCCAAACGGCAGCCTGTGCAATCACGGCAATAATATTGCCAATACCTCGCCAGTTGATGCCTTTCCCAAAGGAGCAAGCGCGATCGGCTGCTGGGATATGTTGGGGAATGTTTGGGAGTGGACTGCTTCAACCTTTGACGCCTATCCGGGATTTGAAAGTTACCCTTACAGGGGATATTCTCAAGTTTATTTTGATGGAGAACACCGGGTTTTGAAAGGGGGTAGTTGGGCTACTTTTCCGCAGGCACTGCGATCGACCTTTCGGAATTGGTACTATCCGGGCGTGCGGCAAATTATTGCTGGTTTTCGCTGCGCTAAGTAGTTCGCTATGTCATTATAACTACTATCACATTTGTTCATATTAAGGATTTGAGTCATCGGGCTTTTCAGATTAACAAATTCCTTAATACTTGTCTTATAAAGCTTATTTGACGAACATCAAATAAAGGGCTGGAGAGCGAATTGGGGACAAAACTGGTTTGTGAAATGCCCAACTTTTTTCCATGTAACAAGCTCAAGTAAAACAAGTTTTGTTAATTATTTAATAATTTTTGTAGACAAATTTTAAGTTTTAATTGTGGATGCGATCGCCATCCGGTGAGAAAATACAGAACAGAGATCGGTATGAAAAATCTGACTTGAGCGCGATATTTGGCAACGTGACTGCGTGCTATACCGATATGTGCATCTAAAAATTACTTTATGAAATCCCCAAGACTGTCCGACACGACAAACTCAGCCTCAACGAAAGAAAACCGACTGCACTTAGAGCGACTGGTGAGCGCTGCGGCACTGACACCCGCAGAAATCAATGCTGGCAGCGATGTAGTTAGCGGGTTGACTCAAACCCCCAAATCCCTGCCTCCCAAGTATTTCTACGACGATCGCGGCTCAAACCTGTTCGAGTTGATTTGCCAGTTGCCGGAATACTATTTGACGCGCACTGAGACGGCTATTTTGCAGCGGTGCGCGGGGGCGATCGCAAATTTAACGGGCCCCTGCGAAATTGTGGAACTCGGCAGCGGCAGTTCCACCAAAACTCGGATTCTCCTTGATGCTTACAGTCAACTGGAGTATCCCCTGCATTATTTGCCGATCGACATCAGTCCTAGTATCCTAGAAAGCAGCGCTTGTCAACTGTTGGCAGATTATCCGTCGCTCCAGATTCACGGACTTGTCAGCACCTACGAATTAGCCTTAGCTAAAATTGCACCGTCGCCGTTGCCAACCCGAATGATTTGCTTTCTCGGCAGTACCCTCGGCAATCTCAACGCTCAAGAATGCGATTTGTTCTTCTCGCAAATTGTCGGTGCATTGCAGCCGGGAGAGTATTTTTTGCTGGGAATTGACTTGGACAAATCTAAGGATATTTTAGAGCCTGCCTACGATGACAGTCAAGGAGTAACGGCAGCATTTAACTTGAATATGCTGCGACATTTAAATCGAAAATATGAGGGAAATTTTGATTTAGGACAGTTCGAGCATTGGGCTTTTTACAATCAAGAGGAATGTCAAATTGAAATGCACTTAAAAAGTAAAAAAGCGCAAACAGTTCAGTTGCGTTCTCTTAATTTAACGGTTGAATTTGCAGCGGGAGAAACTATCCGCAGCGAAATATCGCGCAAGTTTAATCTCCATACTGTAAAGACAGAACTTTCGCAGCGTGGTTTAATGCCGGTGCAAGTTTGGACAGATCCAAATCAGTGGTTTGGCTTGATGCTTTGTCAGATGTCAGATGTCAGTTGACAGTTGACAGTTGACAGTTGACAGTTGGCAGTTGGTAATTGCCAATTGCCAATTGTTATTTGTTATTTGTTATTTGTTTTGAATATCTCCCAATAATCAGTAACTACTGACTACTGACTGCTGACTAATAACGTTCGCGAGCGGGGACAGCACTATGACTACTGACTACTGACTAATTAACAAATCGGCCGCTGTCCGGGTTTGACGGCGTGAATGTACTCGCTGCCCGATGTCGGCCATCCCCGCTTATAATAAGCTTCCTCCGGCTTCCCCCAGCCCAACTGCAACAAAATTTCTAGAAAATCCAACTTTTCCCACTTCGAGAGACTGGCCCATTCTGTGCGCTGGGCTATAGCCTCTACATCAACCGGCTCGATCGATCGAAAATCCTTCCCGCTGTTAATGCTTAAATACAAATCCATCCCGGCTGTTACCTGCTGCCAGAATTCCAACATAGCAATCTTAGCTGCCTTCAACGTAATCAAATCAACCGGTAGAGCTATTAATTCGTCATCCACTGCCGGATAGCGTAGAGTATTGCCTTTAACCGCCATTTCCCGCCAGACAATCCCAGAAACTTGATGTTCCCGCTGGTATTCGTGTACGGCAGCCTTAAAATTTTGATAAGCAGTGAACTTCTGAACTCCCTCAGATTTGAGAAAGCGGTCAATCACGGGGTTGCCTGTAGCAGGAGTTTGAGTCAAGTTGAGGCGCCGCCCATGCAAGCAGGCTTGGCGCTCTTCTTCGAGGATTTTAATGAGTTCCGCCGTGCTGTAGACCTTGGACATCTTTATTCAGGCAAAATCAAGATATTGGCTGATATTCGGCTGGTTTTCTCTACTAATCTTCGGTAAAGATAGTTTTGCTGTTCTGGGCAATATTCAGTTTTGCCGTTATTCTAACTTTTCTTGCTGCTTAATTCTAGTTTGATAGTTTACAGGAGTCGAACCGCGAAATCCCGACAGCCTCTTAAAGAAAGCAGTTAAGAGGGTATCGAATCACGAACTAGAGTGGGAACTGCATCGCAGACGTACCTGGCGGGATTTTTCGCCAAAAACAAAGCCCCCTCCAAAGAGGGGGCAAAACTGATTTAGAGGTTTGGGAGTTTTATTTGATGGGTCGATCGAACAACTGGAAAAAAAAGCAGCATTCGCACCTGCCGTCAACTACCAAAACTCAAATTTTCAGTGTCAAAGCTTAGTAGCGTCGTGAAGAGCGATCGTTGTCGCCCCAGCCACCGCCGCCGCCCGAAGAGCGTTTGTTGTTGTTTTCGCGAGGTTTGGCTTTGTTGACTTTCAAGTCGCGGCCCATCCACTCAGCACCGTCTAGAGCTGCGATGGCTGCTGCTTCTTCTGCCTCGCTTGCCATTTCCACAAAAGCAAAACCCCGCATCCTGCCTGTTTCCCGGTCCACTGGCACTTGGACGCGGCTTACAGTACCGTACTCGGCAAATACTTCGTTGAGGTCGTCTGATGTTACCTCATATGAAAGATTACCCACGTAAATCGACATAAAATCTCCAGAATCATTAGGGTGCAGAGACTTAGATTCGGAGAGACGCTTGTAAATAAATACCAACAAACTACGCAACCGAATTTAATTCTTGGGAAACCACTATAACATGAAGCCAGCAGAATCAGCAATTGGCTGTGATAATTTTCAATTTTGGGGGCGATCGGGCAATTGGCAACCGAAAGTATTCGTGATAACTGACATCTTACACTCTGGGCGTCATGCGCTTGGTTTCTTGCTGCGCGATCGACCTGATATCTGAGATTTTTCGTCGCTGTTACCAGGTTGATTGGGTCTGATTGAGAACAGTGCCTGAGATTCACTTATAACTAACATCACGCACTGTTCTCCCTTGGCAAGCATCCTCCCCCTTCCCCCAGAGATAAATGTTTTTAGCCCAGGATTAATCTTCCGAGTCAATCTCCCCTCTTTCATCTCCCGTTTCTCATCGCCTCCGATTTAGCACCAGAGAATAACGGTTCCCAAATAATTATCAAAAGAGTTATTAGCCATATCTACGCGCATTTTTTTATACATATATAGCAATCCTCGCATCATTTGTGAATTTCTTACTCCCTCCCCGAACTCGCGGGGAGGGTTGGGGTGGGGTAAAAAATTTACGAATCCTGCAAGGATTGCTATCTAAATATAATTATTTCAATAAGATTTCCATTTTATTCATTTTTTAAGGCTTTATGTAGTTTCTCTATTTGCTCTTTCTCTAAGATGATTCTCGGCTGTCATTTTTACACTAATTGCATGAAGTTTGTTTTCGATTAGACCGTATTTAAATGCCTAAAAGCTTATGTCCTGGGAAAGATGCGATCGCACTCCTACCTCCCTAGCATTGTAAAAGTTGAAAGCCCACAGTCCACAAAGATTGTCTGGTACAGAGAAAAGCAAGCCTAGACAAACGAGTGTGAAGCAGTTACAGAGGATTTTAGATGGTTATAAACAGTTCGTTGACCCGGCCCTTGGCTGTCGTGACGGGTGCCTCTAACGGTATCGGCTACGAACTCGCCAAACAGTTCGCTCAAAACGGATTCGATCTCCTAGTCACCGCCACCGGAGCGAGCATCAATGAAGCAGCTCAAGCCTTTGAGAGGCTCGGTGCCAAAGTCGAGACAGTGGAGGCAGACCTCGCTACCTACAACGGTGTTGAGACGCTCTACAACCAGATAAAAGCGACTAATCGGCCAGTGGATGCGATCGCAATTAATGCCGGTGTCGGCGTCGGGGGCGACTTTGCCCGCGAGACAGACTTGAAGGACGAACTAAATCTGATTAACCTCAACGTTGTCTCGTCTGTGCATTTGGCTAAACGGGTAGTTAAGGATATGGTCGATCGCGGCCAGGGACGGATTCTATTCACTTCCTCAATTGCCGCCCTAATGCCCGGCCCGTTCGAGGCAGTCTACGCGGCATCTAAAGCATTTATACACTCTTTCTCAGAAGGGCTGCGTAACGAGTTAAAGGACACAGGCGTCACCGTTACCGCGCTGATGCCAGGACCGACGAATACCAATTTCTTCCATCGGGCGGGAATGGACGACACGAAGGCGGGCGCAGACCAGAAAGACGACGCGGCCGAAGTTGCCAAGCAGGGCTTCGAGGCGCTGATGGCGGGTAAGGACGACATTATCGCCGGTTCACTCAAGACAAAGATTCTAGCCAGCGCGAGCAAAGTTTTGCCTGATACCGTCAATGCCGAAATGCACCGCCAGCTTACTGAACCGGGTTCTGCTAACAAATAATTCGCGCTCGTCTTACTATTCTTATGTGCAGATTTAAAGAAAGTAAACATCGCAGATAATGGCAAGATTGCAGCCGATAAAAACGTGTTTACTTCTCCCAGTAGTGACGATTTAGCGAAGTTTTCTCAGGCGTTCATCGATGGCATTATGCAGCATTGGCATTGGATGCGAACTGAGGAATAAATGGTTCCCGCCTAAGTAATTTAGTGCAGCACATTTATGCAAATTCATCATCTCAATTGTGGCTGTATGTGTCCCATTGGAGGGGCGCTTTTCGATGGCTTCAGTCGCGGTTTGACGGCTAACCTCGTATGCCACTGTTTGCTCGTTGAAACGAATCGGGGACTTGTTCTGATCGATACCGGTTTCGGATTGCGGGATATCGAGTCGCCTTACTCCCGGCTCAGCCCGTTTTTCGTCCATTTTAATAACATCCAGTTCGATCGCCAGTACACGGCAATCCATCAAATTGAACAGCTCGGATTTTCACCAAGCGATGTGCGCCATATTGTGCTCACCCACCTCGATTTCGATCATGCCGGTGGTCTAGAGGATTTCCCGGAAGCAACCGTACACGTCATGCAGGCTGAAATCGATGCCGCACAGGATCGGCACGGTTTCATCACAAAAAGGCGCTATCGTCCGGGGCAGTGGGATGAAGTCAAACGCTGGAAATACTATTCGGCGGGTGGCGAACCTTGGTTCGGTTTTGAAGCTGTCCGCGACCTCGACGGGCTGCCGCCGGAAATTTTGTTAATCCCGTTGGTGGGGCACACGCGCGGTCATGCTGGCATTGCCATTGATACACCCGATGGCTGGCTTCTGCACGCAGGGGATGCCTATTTCTACCGACACGAGATGGATGCCGCTAACCGACGCTGCACACCCGGTTTGCGCGCCTACCAATGGATGATGGAGGTCGATCGCAAGGCTCGGTTGCTCAATCAAGACCGGCTGCACGCCTTATCGGTGCAGCATAGTAAAGATGTGCGCGTGTTTTGCAGTCACGATGCTATTGAGTTAAAAGCCTTCACTGCCGGGTCTAGGAACTCTCAAAACTAGAAATTTCATCATTTTTTTGGTAACAGATTCTGATGGTTCGATCGACCATCGGCGTATCCAAGGCTTTTTTGTCCGCGACACTGGTCCGATCTTTTTCTACAACATCTCATGGCAAGGGTATCAGTATAAAAAAGGTTGAGGGCTGACAATTTAGAGCCGGAAAGCTAGTTCAAAGTCCAAGGCCCGGAGGGGAACAAGCTCAAATTTTCCGTACACGATCGCAAATGGCGATGCAAGGATTTTGTGCTATTTTACCTGTTTATCTTGCACTCTTCCACCTTTTTTTGCTAACACCCTCCATACAGTGTTTACTTGGAAAACTAATTCAGCAAGCCCTAATTATGCTCTGGATATTCAGGCGGATATAGCAATACTAATTGTTTGGGGAATTAGATTTTTTTATTAACCGCAGAGGGCGCAGAGAACGCAGAGGAAGAGAGAAGAGGGAAGTTTTTTTAGTTTTCAGTTAAATAAATAGTTCAAGCTTTACGCCAGCGCGGTCTTACGAGGAACAAAGCAATTTCAAAACTATTTGTCAATTTCCCCTTACCACTTTCCTGACATCGCGCCCTTGAGTCTCAATTCTTCTCGACTGACTAGAGCTTCGTAGTAATCGGGTTTGATTTCGAGGGCGACTCCGTAAGAGCTAATAGCATCTTGAGTTCGCTGCAATTTTTGCAAAACGTCGCCCCGCTGCGCCCAAGCTTCCCAGTTGTCTGGCTTGAGTTGAATCACTTGGTCAAAAGCGACGAGTGCTTGGGAATAATTCTGCATTTCCCCTAGGATCAAACCTCGCTGTACCCAGCCTTGATAGTTGTCCGGCCAGACAGTAATTGCTCGATCGTATGATGCTAGAGCTTGTTCGTACTGCTGCAATTTTGATAAAGCGTTGCCGCGTTGCAACCAAGCTTCAAAATTGTCTGGCACGATTTTTAGTACGCGGTTGTAAGCTGCGACGGCTTCTTCGTAACGCTGCAATTTTTCCAGCGCTGCGCCTTGCTGCAAACCTACTTTTGATGTAATTTCTGCTTGTGAAGTCAGAGAGATTACTTTATCAAAACAGGCGATCGCTTCTTCGTATTGCTGTAATTTTTCCAGAGCTTCGCCTCGCAAGTTCCAAGCTTCTAGAAAATTACCTTCAATTTGTAGGGCATTGCTGTAAGCGATAATTGCCTCTTTGTAGCGTTCCAATCCTGCTAGGGCGATGCCTCTACCCAGCCAAGCTTCGGGGAAATTTGGATTAATTTGAATGGCTTTGTCAAATGCAGCGATCGCCCCTTCAAAATCTCTCGATTCTGACAAGGTTTGACCGCGCCCGATCCATGCTTCGGGATAAAAAGAATTAATTTGAATTGCCCGATCGAAACAAGCAATTGCCGCGTCGGCCCACTGGTGTTTGAGGGCCATTCCTTTATAAAACCAAGCTTCGCAGTCGTTGGGTTGCATTTGCAGTACCCGATCGTAAGCTGTCACCGCTTCTGCATATTTGTGCAATTTTGCTGAAGCAATGCCGCGATTGAACCAAGCCAGACTATTTTGTGGTTGCAGTTGAATGGCGCGATCGTAAGAAGTTACAGCTTCAGCGTAGCGTTCCGCTTTCATCAAAGCCAAACCTCGGTTCAGCCAAGCTTCCCAATTAGTCGGGACGAGTTTCAGCGCCCGCTCGAAAGCCGCCACGGCTTCAGGGTAGCGCTGCGCTTGAACCAACACGTTGCCTTGCCGATACCACATGGCGGGCAAATTCGGATGAAGTTGGGTTGCTTTCTTGTAACAGGTTGCGGCTGCATCCCACTGCTGCAATTCCTCTAAAACTCTGCCCCGCTGATACCAAGCTTCGTGCTTTTCTGAATTGATTTGAATTGCGGTGTCGAATGCCGCGATCGCTTCTGAGTGATTTTGCAAACTTAACAGCCCTGTGCCCCGCAGCATCCAAGCCCAGTATTCTTCGGGATTAATTGCTGTAGCTCGATCGGCGCAGGCTACGGTTTCTGCGTAGGAGTGCAGTTGCTTGTAAGCTTTGCCCAGATTCAGCCACGCCCTGGCCCAGTCCGGCTTAATTTGAACCGCTTTTCCGTAACAAAGCACTGCCGCTTCGTACCTTCCCGATGCGTACAATCTATTGCCCCGATCGTAATCGGGAAATGCTGCAAAAATTCTTAAAATCGGCGGCAGCAGGGCTGGCTGGGGGTTTGAGGAGTTTTCGGGAGCCGAAGTCGAGAGGTCTGGCATACGCCTTTCACATAAAAATTTAGTGGGATAACAAGCTTGCGGTCTTATATATTAACTTATGCTTTTCTTAATATCGCTGCTGTTTTGAAACAAATTTAGCATATCAGGCTTGGTGCGACAAATCCTTTTTACTTAATTCGAGTAGGTATAAAATTATGCACCCTTCTCACTTTGGGTACACCCCTGTAAGATACGGTCAGTCGATTTTCGATTTTCGATTGACCGAAAGCATCGAGGACACAAGCACATATGCCCTAATTCAAGTTTAAAACCAAATTTAAGATGCTAGAGTTGCACACGCTTTTAGATTTCACTGACTGCGATTGGGAGTCGATCGACTCGCAGCCGAATTATTGGTACGAAGGCCGATGTCCTCAAAGTGGCGAACTGCTGAGACTGCCGCGCACTCGAATGTCCGAGGATCTCGCGCGGGGTTTGATGCAGTACCTGGCGGCTGACGATTCCTACGATCGCGAAGGGAAGATGTACGGCATATTACTGGTGGAGATGCCTTCGGGGGAACAGGGGATACTCAAAGCATTTTCCGGGCTGCTGAACGGTTGCAGCATTGTTGAGGGCTGGGTGCCACCGATTCCGGGACGAGATCGTGTTGCTTGCGAGGAAGCCCGCACCTTAACTCAATTGGAGGCGATGAAACAGGAACTTATTGCACTGAATCAACTCCCGCAGCGACAAGAGTATGAAGCCTTATTTCGGGAGTTTGAAGTGCAAATGCAAGTATTGAGCGATCGGCATCGCAATTGCAAGCAGCAGCGAGACGAAAAACGCCAGTTACTGTGTCAAACTCTCGCAGCAGAAACACTAGAAATTGCCCTGGAACAACTGAATCAAGAAAGCCGTTTGGAGAAAATGGAACGCAGGCAATTAAAACGGCAGCGGGATGAAACATTGCAGCCGCTAAAACAATTAATTGAAGCTGCCGATGGGCGGATGCGGGCGGTGAAACAGCAGCGAAAAGAACTTTCCCGCGAACTTCAGACGCAAATGCACGCCGCTTACACTCTCGTGAATTTTTTGGGAAAATCGAGTTCGCTCTCCTCATTGATGCCAACTAATTCTATTCCCACTGGCACCGGCGACTGTTGCGCGCCAAAATTGCTCCACTACGCGGCAGTACACAATCTGAAACCGCTGGCAATGGCTGAGTTTTGGTGGGGGCCGCCATCGGGGGATAAGATACAGGGAGAATTTTATGGTGCTTGTGGCGATCGGTGTCAGCCGTTGATGGGTTTTTTGCTGTCAGGATTGGCTCAAAATCCGATTGTTTCTAATATAAATGAGGGTTTGACGGGCGGGCTAGAAGCCCAACCCCTACTCCCCACAAGAAATATTATTGCTTGTGGAACGGGCATCTTGCCCGTTACCAAAATACAGATTGTGGACGCAGAACCTCTAGATTTAGGGGCTGTTGAAGCCCGCCCTAAAAACCCTAATATTTTTTGTGGAACGGGCATCTTGCCCGTTACCCAAATGCTACCGATTATCTATGAAGACAAATGGTTGATTGCAGTCAATAAACCCTCTGGTTTGCTGTCAGTTCCAGGTCGTTATCTGGAAAATCAAGATAGTGTTTTCAGTCGTTTGCGTAACTTGTTACTGGATAGTTTAAATTTGACAGTCGTGCATCGTTTAGATTGGGAAACATCGGGGATTTTGCTATTGGCGCAAGACAAAGAAACTAGCAGTCAACTCAGGCAGCAATTTGCAAAAAAGCAGGTTCACAAAGTTTATGAAGCGGTGCTTTCGGGTAGTGTAAAAATGGATGCGGGGACGATCGAACTCCCACTTTGGGGCGATCCAGAAAATCGCCCTTACCAGGAAGTCAATTGGGAGTGCGGAAAACCCAGTGTTACTCGCTTTCAGGTAATGGCGAGGGAGGGAAATTGCGATCGCGTCGAGTTTTTGCCGCTGACGGGACGCACTCATCAATTGAGGGTTCATGCAGCGGATGTTCGAGGGTTGGGGATACCGATTTTGGGCGATCGACTTTACGGATGTCGGGCTGCTGCGAATAGGCTACACTTGCACGCGCGGGAACTTTCGTTTGAGCATCCGCAGTTGGGAGAAAAGCTGCACTTACAGGCAGAAACACCATTTTAAGCTAAGGGCGATCGGGCAACGAAGGATAGTTGAGCAGTAGGAATTACAGATAGAGGCAGCACATATTTATTGTTGGGTAATCGGAGCAACAAATCGGGGAACTTCAGGTTAAGTTGTCACCCATGAGTAGAGCTGGAAACAAGCTACTTATTACTGATTACTTCTTACTTCTTTTATATCGCATTACTCGGAAATCTCTGCTTCAAAACAGGCATTACCGGACAAGGTTTTTGCTCCTGTAAATTCTCTGGTTTGTTCCAAGTAAAAGGCCCTTTTTTCTCCGCCGCCATCCACAGCAAACTTTTTGCTCGCGTCATCGCCACATACAGCAGTCGAAACTCTTCTGCTGTTTTCAAATAACCTGCTTGTTCCCAGGCTTCGCCTAGATTTGGTAAAGGATATTTTTCGTGCAAACTTGCTCGAATTTGTGCTCTCGCTACCTCTGCTAAAGTGAAATCTCCTAAAAATCGGGCTTGCGGCAAAACACGCAAATTTCCGGGGATGGTTTGTTCGTGCAGAAACGGCAAAAATACACAATCCCAATCCAATCCTTTAGCTTTGTGCATGGTAATAATTGTTAGTTGACCTTTGCTGGTATAGCGTTCTTCTATTTTGTCGTCTGCATCCACAGGTTCAAATCTTTCGGAACTGACAATTTCGCTTAGTACATCCAAAATATTACGCATTGAATTGTTGCCGGCTGTTTGGATTGCTACCCGTTCTGCTAATTTGTCGGCGGTGGCTAATTCTGTTTGATCGTATTGCAGCGCTAAGGCTAAGAATGAAATGATTTGGTAGGGTGGCAGTTCTAAGCTAGCTTGCAGCAAACCGCAGCAAAAATAGCGGCATTTGCGAACGGGGTCTGACTGCTGCGGGTCTAGCGGGCCTGGGTAAAGGAATTGCTCGGGGCTAGTCGCAAAAGCATTGTAGTCTTGTTTGGGGATCAGTTGCCGATCGCTCAAAATCTTTAAGGCTGCTTTCAGGTAGTCTGGAGAGTGGGGGCGATCGAGAAATTGCAGCAGTGTTAAGATTTCCCAAGGTACTTGAGAATGTCTGTCGCGTTCTCCCACATCCTCAATTTTAATGCCGTATTTCCGCAAATCAAAGCTTAATCCGTGTTTTTGAGGATTTTCCAGCACTTCTTTAATAAACTTACCTTGTTTGTTTTCCCGCACCAAAATAGCCATCGATTTCAGATTTTCTAACGGCAATTTTGCACCATTTTCTCCATCGCTAGCTTCACTGGCAGATTCGATATTTTTGCCATTACTGCCAAATTCAAAATCGGTCGGTAAAAATTCCTCAACTAACTCAATTACCCGCTTGCCAATTAACTCAACTGTATGGTAAATATCGCGGGGAGTATGCAATTCTAAGCCTCGACCAATGGGAGCCGGATTTGCATTCTGCTGCGGGTCATGGCTGGGGACTGGCTTAATAGTTTGGTCGCGAAAAGGCTGTTCGGTTCCCGCTAATTTCGAGCTATTTACCCATTGCAACATAAAGTTAGCTGCATCGATAATCACCTGGGTGCTACGGCCGGCGCCGTCCATTGTCGCTAACTTATTTTCCACTTCGCACCGATCGCAAAATTGGTTAAAATAAATCGGGTCTGCGGGAGTGAAAGTAGAATTAATCGCTTGATTTGGGTCGCCAACTCTGATAAAATTGGGAGGTAAAGTAGGATGATCGGGATCGATCGCCAATGTTTCCAAAAGCCGAGTCTGCAAAGGTGTAGAATCCTGCGCTTCGTCCTCAAAAACAGCAAATACTTGCTTTTGCTCGATCGCCCTCGCTCTCGGATTGTCCAACACCCGCAAAGCGGCTAAAATCATCTCGTCGTAATCGATAAATTCCCGACTCCTCAACAAAGCCTGATATTTTTGATATAAACCCCCAGCTACTGCTAAAATCTCATAACCGTCCCCAGTATCGAGAGCGTTCATTTCTAACAACTGTTCGGGAAATAAACCCGAAGATTTCGCCTCGTGAATCACAGTTTTCGCTACCTGCGGCAAAATTTCCGTCCGCAAAACCGATTGTCGCCGCAGCCTCTCCGTTTCCTCTCCGTCGAATTGCTGTCCTTCCAACAAAACTTGATATCGGCGGGGATTTTCCGCAATCCAAAGTTCTACACAGGTACGAATTAATCGGTGACTTTGAGTGGGAGTAACTAAGGTTGAATTTTCTAAATTTAAACCCGACAAATCAGGATGCCGCATCGCAATATTCAAAGCTAAACCGTGCAAAGTGTGCACCGCAAAACCGCCTTGAGATAAAGACAATTCTGCCAATCTTTCCCGAATTTTAGTTTTAATATTAGCAGCAGCCGATCGCGTAAATGTCACGACAATTAACTGGCGGCGGCTGTGAAGCCCGTTGCGGGCGATCGCAATTGCCGACGCAGCAGCCATTCCCGTAGACTTCCCGGCCCCCGGAACCGCCGAAACAGCAAGGGGGCCGCCTTGCCAATCCGCCATGTCCTGCTGCCCCGCACGCAAGCTTTCGCGAATTTTCAGGCAAGCTTGTGATCGCAAAACGGCCGCAACCCCTGATTCTGAAAGCGCTGAGGCTACATCCGGGCGATCGATATTGGTTGTCGATCGCATAAAATCAGTATCAAATTCATCTGTCATTCGATTTTAGATTTTAGATTTTAGATTTTAGATTAGAAAAATATTTGTCGCGTTCAGCCTTTTTAAAAGGTATCAGACACCGAGTTGCTTTAGTTGCGATCGCCTATGCCCAGAACCCAAACCGTCAATCGATTTTAGATTTTAGATTTTAGATTTTAGATTTGAATAAAGCGACCACGCTCAGAAATCCGGGGGCTGGCGGGAGCGAGTAGCTTTTTTCTTCCTCCACGAATGAATCCGGGCACTTGTGACCAAATTGTTTTCGGTCATCACACCGATATTTATTGGCTTTCATCTGCTTTTATCTGCGGTTGAAAATCCCAAAGTATTCAACCTCTACCGTTTCCATTTTGGTATCGGCTAAACTAAAGCTATCTATTGAAGCTTAAATTGAAACCAGCATAAAATTCAATACCCAAGCCTTTTTTATAGGAGTCACCCAAATGAAAACTCACCTCAAAATTAATTCCCCCCCGCCCAAGCCAAACCCAAACCCAGCCAACAACAGCACAACTCGTTTTGCTGTGGCAGTATTCTTAACTTTATCTTCAGCCATTGCTTTGCCAAGCTGCGGAGGAGATTCATACACCAGCAGCGCTCCAGGCGACGCAGGTTCATCTAGCATCCGTGAAAACCAAGTTGCCGCATCGGCTCCACCACCCGCACCCGCACCCGAACCAGTAGCCCAAAGGTCAAAAACTCCTGGTGCATCAAAAAAAGCAGCAGAAACTCCAGCAACCCGTCCTCAACTGATTAAAAAAGCCGCACTCAGTCTAGTTGTCAAATCTATTGACGCCAGCACTAAATCTGTTACTAATATTGTCGAAAAACAGCAAGGCGATATCTTGGGTTTCCAAAATCAAAAGCCGCCGGATTCGAGTGTCCGCCAAACGGCGTCTGTGGAGATTCGCGTGCCTCAAGAACGTTTAGAAACGACTTTAGAGGCTTTGGCAAAACTCGGAACTGTCGAGAACCGTTCTCTGACGGCTGAGGATGTTACCGATCAATTAGTTGACAGCGAGGCTAGGCTGCGGAACCTCCGCAAATCGGAGGAAATGGTGTTAAAAATTATGGAGCGATCGGGCTCTGTCGGCGACGTGCTCAAAGCTGCTCAGGAGTTGAGCAATATTCGGGAGTCGATCGAACGCATTGACGCTCAGTTAAAAAGTTTGCGAAATCAAGTAGCCTATTCGACTATTAGCTTAACTCTAGAAGCAGCAGTATCTGCTCAACAAACTCCCGAACCTTCTCTAGGTTTGCGGGTACAGGAAACTTGGGGGAAAGCGACTCATTCTGTGGGCGAATTGACGCTCGGTTTGTTTGCTTTGGGTATTTGGCTGTTGGCTTATAGTCCTTATTTTCTGTTAATTGCGGCTGCGGTTTACGGCTTTAATCGATTTAAGAAACAGCATTCTAATCCGACCACTCCAGAACCGAAACCGCCTCAGTAGTGAGTTGTTCGTTGTCAGTTGTCAGTTGTCAGTTGTTCGTTGTTATTAGCTTTCCAGTCAACGGTCAACAGTCAACAGTCAACAGTCAAGTGACTAATCATCAATTTGCCATCCATCTTTGGTATAGTCTTCATCCACAATCTTTTTGGGACGCATCACCAGAACAACTCGCCCCAAAATAGGAATATCCGGGGATTGTTCAAACCAGTACAATTCTAAATTGCCAGCGTTATCGGCGAGGAAATAACTGTCAGCATCCCACTGTCTTTGGGCTCGATCGGCAATAATCAAAACTTCTTCAACTTTGCCTTGCAGCGGTACCGGCAATCTATCGCTCATTTCCAAAACAGCCACCGGATCTTCAGCGTTCAAAATTACTTGCCATCCGGGAATCGCCACCCAAGCTCCGGCTCCAGAAAATTTTACCATTCGGAACGGCTCGATTTCCTCCGGCAAAGGCACTGCCAGCAAATCTGTCGTAGAAAGCGGCAATTTGCCCACAACCGGGACAATCCGGGGCAATTGTTCCTCGGTATCGAGTCGGTAGACTGGTAAGCGGGGCGCTTCCCTTCTCGGAACTACCGTAAAATCGACCAGCAACTGCTCGATTTGCGCCCTAGCGGTTTGGCTGCTAGCTAATTTTAAACCGCGAGCAATTAAGCGCGATCGCTCTTGCAAATCGCTTTTCTGTCTCGCTAATTGCCAGCATTGGTAAGCCATAGCATCGCCGGGAGTGTCTGTGAACCCTTGAGGGAGACTCCCGAAGTGCGAAAACTCCTTGATTGCTTTAGCAACTTGGCGAGCATCGTCAACATCCAAATTGTGGGTTAGCATCAAAGCAGCCGCCCCGGCCCGCTCTACTTGAGAGAGAATCCGAAACTCGTATAAGATATCGCTACCTTTTTTCAAGAAGTGCGATCGAACTTCCTCTGAAGCCCCAGCATTTACCATGCTGGTGTAAACTTGGGCTGCGACGCTTACTTGATTTTGCTGAATTGGCTCAAAACCAGTTTCTTCAAAAATCCTTTGAGAGTTGTAGCCAGCTTTTAGGAGTGCAGTGCAGGCTTGTCCCCACTCTACCCAAGTGCCTTCTTTTCGGCGGAGCGATCGAATTAACTTTTCGGCATCCACAGCATTTGTGGAGGATGCAGATGCAGGAGGGGATGAATCTTGCGGTGTATCAGTCATAATTGAATCAAAAACTAGCGCTAAGTTATGTGTGATTGGATACCGGCAAGGCTCGTGTCGCGGCAGAGCGATAGATTAATAGTAAGTGAGTTATGAGACTATTGTTACAGAATAGTTGCTCGCCTAAATTTACAAAGGGGAGTTTATCGTATTGTTATGGATAATGCCATTTCAGAGCTCGATCAAATTAAACGCCAGCTCATGACCCTACACAGACCGAAAAAGCCCAAAATGCTGGTAGTAGACGACGAACCAGACAATCTGGATTTACTCTACCGCACTTTCCGACGAGATTTTAACGTGCTCAAAGCTGAGAGCGGAATTCGCGCCTTGGAAGTCCTCGGCATCGAAGGCGAGGTCGCCGTCATCATTTCCGACCAGCGGATGCCCGAAATGAAGGGAACGGAGTTTTTGAGCAAAACCGTGCCGCAGTTTCCGAATACGGTCAGAATTATCTTGACTGGTTTTACGGACATTGAAGACTTGGTGGATGCGATTAACTCAGGACAGGTTTACAAGTATATCACCAAGCCTTGGGACCCGAACGAACTGAAAATGGTGGTTCAAAAGGCTGCCGAGACTTATGAAATTCTCAAGCAGCGAACTGAGGAATTGGATCGCGCCCAAAATCAAATACAACTGTTAGCAACAATCATGCAAACGGCTGTGGATTATCCGAGTTTGGAAGCAAGTTTAGACCCAATTGCTACTGCTATAAGTGATAATTTTTTGGCGGACTATTGCATTTTACAACTGGTGGAAGAAAATGTTTTAATACCGCTCCAAGGCACTCACACCACGGGTTCAACTGTGGAAAATTGGCTGGCAGATGACCCTCTGGTTCGAGAAGCAATTAGCTCTCAAACTATTCAGGGTGCTGTGAATATTGGGCTCGACACCGCCCTAGCTAGTCTGCAGCACTATCAGAACTCAGGCATTCAAGCTCACCTGAGCATCCCAGTGATTCACAAAGGTCGATCGATCGCCCTGATTTCCATGCAGTGGAAGCAACCTTGTTCCCTGCGCCCCGACGAACTCACAACAGTTCACCTCGCCGCTCAAGAAGTTGCTTTGGTATTGACGAGTTTTCAGGGTCATTAGTCATCAGTCATGAGTCATCAGTCATTAGTCCTTAGTCGGCTCTAAGTCTTGAGTTTAAAATGATAGCAAACCAATGATTCTCGACAAAAGCTCACCGCTCGCTAACAAATAAAAAAGCATTAATGACTGGCGACAGCATGACATGAAAGCACGGATTAATTATTTTTTCGGCTGATAAATTACCAATTATCGATCACCCATGAAAAATTAGAAATGACTAATAACCCCGAACAAATTAAAACTATATTTAATCGAATAGCACCAGTTTACAATCAATTGAACGACTGGTTGAGCTTTGGGCAACACCGAATTTGGAAGCAAATGGCGGTGAAATGGAGCAGTGCCGGCCCCGGAAATACTTGTTTAGACTTGTGCTGCGGCAGCGGGGATCTAGCTTTGCTGCTGGCCAAACAAGCAGGGCCGACCGGTTGCGTATTTGGAGTAGATTTTTCCGCCGAACAATTGGCCGTGGCGGCCAGGCGCGATCGACCTTTTCTCACCCCTATAAGTCCCATTTCCTGGGTAGAAGCTGATGCCCTAAACTTGCCTTTTGCTGACAATTACTTCGACTGCGCCACAATGGGTTACGGCCTGCGTAACGTGACTGATATCCCCCGCAGTCTTCAGGAATTGCACCGCGTACTCAAACCCGGTGCCAAAGCAGCTATTCTCGACCTCCACCGCCCCAGCAATTCCCTAATGCGGAGCTTTCAGCAGTTTTATTTAGAAACTCTCGTAGTGCCCATTGCTCAGCAATTTGGCATGACCCAAGAATATGCTTACATTAATCCTAGTTTAGAAAAATTCCCGATCGGCCAGGAGCAAGTAGCGATCGCCCGCCAAGCCGGATTTGCCTCCGCCACCCACTACCCCATTGCCGGAGCTATGATGGGAGTATTGGTATTAGTCAGTTGAGTGTTGACTGTTGTCAGTTGACTGTTGTCACTTGTCAACAGTTAACAGTTAACAATTCCCAATTCCCAATTCCCAATTCCCAATTCCCAATTATTGATGAATCCGTCTGAAATTTGGCTGTTGTTGGCCCCACCTGTAGTGGGAGGAATTATTGGCTATTTCACTAACGATATAGCTATCAAAATGCTGTTCCGCCCCTATCGAGCTATTTACATCAAAGGGCGGCAGTTGCCTTTCACTCCAGGCTTGATCCCCCGCAACCAAGAGCGCTTGGCAAAGCGAATTTCCGACACAATTATGGGTTCGCTGCTGACGCCGGAGGAGCTGCAAAACTTAGCGCGCCGCCTCCTGCAAACCGAGCGGATGCAGTCAATAATTCTTTGGCTGTTGCAGTTGGCGCTGGATCAGGTAAAAGCAGACGCAGAGCAAAAAACCGCTAAAATTCTCGCTAACATTCTGCGAGATTTGCTGGGGGAATCTGTGCCTCGAATTCTCAAAGTTTTGGCGCGCCGGGAAGATTTTTTAGAAGCTCAGCTAAATCAAATTTTTGACCAAGTTTTGCTGGAGATTCAGCTAACGGAAGCTCAGGCTGCTCAGCTTGCTGAGTGGTTGTTGCAGGTAGTAATACCCCCGGAAGTGCTGCGGCAAGCTTTAATCGACTTTTTGACGGATCGCAATATTTCGATCATCGATGAAGGGTTTCGAGAAAAAACCAGTGGCACTTATTGGGTAGTAGCAAATTTGTTTGGTTTGCGAAACACTTTAACTCGGCTGCGGACTTTTTGTCTGGATGACAGAGAAGCGACAAATCAGCGCTTAGCAGAGTTAACTGTTTCTTTGGGAATTCGCGGGCGAATTCAGGAATGGCTGCAAAATTTGTCGATGCAAAATTTACCGGTTTCTACTGTGAGACAGTTGCGAAAAACTATGCGCGACAGCGTTCGCAGCTACGTTCAGCAGCGGGGTACAGAGGTACTTGAGGGGTTGAGCAAATCTATTGATTGGGAAAATATTTCGCGGTTGATTCTCAATCGATTGCAAACTTCAGCGGTGATGAGCGCTTCCCTGGAAATTGTGAGCAAAGAACTGGCTTTGGTTTTAGAGCGCTATTTAGAGCGGGATTTAGAAAATATTGTAGCTCAGGCTATCCCGATTTTGAATATCGACCAGGTGATTGTCGATCGAGTAAAAGGTACTTCTCCTGAAGAGTTGGAGTTAGCAATTCAGGGAATTGTCCAAAGCGAGTTGCAGGGAATTGTAAATTTAGGAGGTCTTTTGGGTGTTTTTGTCGGCTGTTTGCAGACAGTTGTGGTTTGGATTCAGCGGTGATTTATTTCGGCAGTTGTGAGATATTTGTTGTAGTATAATATTCGCTCGACTTGCGAACACAGTACCAAAACCCCCGTTTTTCGGCAGTATTTACACCGTCAGCCAGAGGATTTTTGGTAGAAACGGGGTTTTTGTCGCCCAATCCTAATTTACCTATTTCCTACATCTATGCCAGCCCCCAATTCAGACGATCGCACAAACATCCCAAAAAACCCGCGCAACCTCAGCCGCCAACAATACGAGCGTTTAACCGCAGAAATGGCCACTCCCTACCGGCCTCTGCGACAGTTTGTTTACGTAGCTTGTGGCGCTTCGGGCTTTATCGGCGGCTTGGTTTTCCTCGCTAAAATTGCCTCGGGCCGGGAAATTGGTTCTGCTTTGCCTAATTTTGCCCTCCAGGTCGGAGTTGTGGCCCTGATGGTGTTCCTGTTTCGCTGGGAGCAGCGCGCCGAGGGTCGATCCCCGAAGTCGAAGTAACAAAAATTTACATATCGAGACAAAAATCTATTTCAGGCAAGGAAAAGTTAGAAATATAAAGAAATTATTATGAAATCCTGGTTTGCCAGCGATCCCTGTAATTATAATTATGTGGCTTCAATTGGGGTCAGCAAATTTAAAGGCCCTAATCATAAACCGCTTGTCATTCGTTCAATTGGGGTCAGCTTTCATAAAGACCCTAAATATATAAAATAAATTTAAGCCCAGCGCCAGCCTTCACTGATAGAAGAGCTGGCGTTCGGCATTTTGCTAGGAGCGGGAGATTGGGAGAGAGAATCAGTAGGGTGCACACCCCGCACAGGGAGGCCAGTACAAGCGCCCTGAACCTAGTTTTTTTGCCTAGCATCCGATATAGGTAATACCAGTTCCCGAAATCATGCAACTGTAGACCCGTGTTCAAAACCACGATCGTCATCAGTCATTCGCAAATCTCAAATCTCAAATCTCAAATCTCAAATGGTATAAGTGCTGGGGCGATCGAATAATTTGGTATTTCCCGAAGACCTTAGCCTGTGCAGTAACTAATGAGATGTGTCAAAGTCTAAGTAGAAAAAGATGTTGGGAGGTTTTACTATGGGTCGATCATTTTTCCAAGGGCGGTGGACGTTATTTTTTGCAGCAGGCGCGGGAATTGTATTTTACAGCAATGCTGCGGCGGCTGCCGAAAAGGTAGTGCTCAAATACAGTGCGATCCGAATGACTTTACCCGTCAGCGAATTAGAAATTTTTGCAGAAACTGGGCAAATGTCGCCCGCGTTAGAAATGCTGCTGGGAAAGGCAAAAAAAGACCCGGAAGCGGTTCGCAACAGTCTGACGAGACCGGTAAAAGTCAGTCAAAGCTTTTTGGATCGGACGCTTAACAGCAAGGTTGGGGAAATAATTCTCGATGAAGTCGGTCAGGTAATTAGCACTCCTTCTGGGAATGCAAATCGAGAAGCATTGCGCGAGGCCTTGGTGCTGTCTGCAACTAATGATAACGAGATTACACTTCTGGAAGCGATGAAGAATTATCCTACTCCAGAAGTTTATGTTGAGGGCGATCGCTTAGTTGAAGCTTACGGTAAACTTGTAGCTTTGTCAGAACAATTGGGAGGCGTTTCAGAACGACTGCAAGATATTTTAAATAAGATTCGCCTGCCTAGACTGTAGTTGCTGTTGTGAAGGATGGTTGATTGCTTCTAGCGATCGCACAATGTTTCTGAACCTGCATCAATTACAGGGGAGTTACATTTTTTTGTGCAAAATTTGCCTAATTTTGACAGGACTTTAAAAAAAGAATGCAACAGTAGACAAGCTTCAAACCTAACGGGAATCAGGCATTCTCAAACCTAAAATCTAAAATCGTATAAGTTGGCTGTAAAAGAAGTGTCGGGATAAACGTTCCATCCTTTACACAAATTTCAAATAAAATATATATATTTTGATCCATAAAACTCTGTAAGTGAAAAATAGGGAAACACCTTGTGTATCCCCCATAAACTGAAATACGATCGGGTGGACATTGTAGATTATCTATCTTAAGATATATCAACGCTGTCAGAGTCAGGCGCTTGGGAAAAACCACGGGTAATTAGTAAGCTCGTGCTATAAAAGACACTATTACGCAACCTATACGCCAAAACTCTTGACTAAAAAAAGTTGAAAAAAGGTGAGAGACTGTATTAATTAACAGCACCTCAATTCCCAATAAAACCGTACTTGCCAAGATAGCCTAGTTTCACTATACCGACGGTATTTACTGAGTAACATTAGCAACATGAACTACAATCCTATTCGTTCAAAAGACCGTTTCTTGGTTTTCGGTGCTCCGGCGATCGAAGATGCTGAAATTCAAGAAGTGGTGTCAACCCTGAAAACAGGTTGGTTGGGTACTGGCCCGAAAGTCATGAGTTTTCAAGACGAATTCAATGCTTACAAGGGTTCCCAGTACGCGATTGCAGTCAATTCTTGTACGGCGGCACTGCACTTGAGCATCCTCGCTGCTTCGTTAAAACCGGGGGATGAAGTCATTACTACTCCAATGACTTTTTGTGCCACCGTTAATGCGATTATTCACGCCGGGGCAACACCGATACTGGCGGATGTAGATCCGGTGACAATGAATATTGACCCGGCTCAAGTCGCAGCTAAAATAACTTCAAAAACTAAAGCCATTTTGCCTGTTCACTTCGCAGGTCGTTCCTGCGATATGGATGCGCTGTGCGAGATTGCTCGCCGTCATAACTTGAAGTTAATTGAAGACTGTGCTCACGCGATGGAAACAGAGTACAAGGGGCGGAAAGCAGGCACATTTGGCGACTTCGGATGCTTCAGCTTTTATGTTACCAAAAATATCACGACGGGTGAAGGAGGAATGATTCTGGTCGCCAGTCAAGAAGATACCGACAGGCTCAACATTTTAGCGCTGCACGGTATGAGCAAAGATGCTTGGAAGCGATTCGGAGACTCGGGTTACCAGCACTACGAAGTGGTGGGAGTCGGTTTTAAATACAATATGATGGATCTGCAAGCTGCGATCGGCATTCATCAAATGAAACGAATTACTCCTTATTGGCAGCGACGGGAGCAGATTTGGCAGCGCTACAACGAAGCATTTGCGGATCTGCCCATTACTTTGCCCGCCAACCCCGAACCGGATACCATTCATGCTTATCACCTGTACACCATTCTGGTAGATGAAGCCAAAGCAGGAATCAGCCGCGACGAGTTTCTCAACGCTATCAATGCGGAAAATATCGGTGTCGGCGTACATTACATGAGTATGCCGGAACATCCTATCTATCAAGAAATGTTTGGATGGCAGCCGGAAGACTATCCGAATGCTGCGTACATTGGGCGGCATACAGTTAGCTTGCCGATTTCGGCAAAATTAACAGATGCAGATGTGGAAGATGTAATTGCGGCTGTTAAAAAGTGTTTGGCAATCGGCCAAGCTAAAAGTCTAGTTTTAGCAACAGCAGACTAAAGTCGTTAAATCGGTTGTCATTAAAACATCCTAGCTGTTTTTTAGAAAAAGCAAGTAGGATGTTTTTTAACTCCCCAACGCTTTGTTAGTTTTTAGCGCCTTGGCAGTCATTTTACTTAAATGTTATCGTTTTACAGTACAATCACTCTCAGGTTACTGAATCTGCTTTTAAATAAAACAAGATAAAACAAGACAGCTCTATAAACTGAGCATTCCTCTCCTATGTGAATAGGCTTCTTGCCAAATTCTTTTTTATCACTTTATTAAGCTGAGCAGGCGGGACGCCCCCCACAAAAAATGACTCGTGTGAATTGGACAGGAGAACCAGTCCAAGTTATTATTCAAGAGGTCTAATTTTTAGATGAAAGCAGACAAAATTGAGTTGATTAAAAATTAATGCTATGTTAAAACTTAGTGCTTTATTCCCATTTCATTGTAATAACCGAGCCATCAGCCACGTATTTTTTTCAGTGTGCAAAGAATGGCAAGGCCCTGATCTGAAGGCACTTATGGTTGTCCCGAGTTGCGATCGCGAGTGCCGCAACTCCAATATAGTTGAAGCAATTCCGTCATTTCTGACACCATTGTATTACCGCAGCCCTAGTGCTCCCAGAATTAAGGCAGAGAAGCGTTTTATCAAAGAGCTCAAAAATTTTGATGTTGCCTACTTGTGGCCCGGTACCTCAGTAGATACTGTAAAGAGCGTTAACAAGCAGAGTAAGGCGATTTTTTGGGAGCGAGTTAATAATTCTCAAAGGCAAGCTAAGAGTATCCTTGACGATGCTTACTCTCGCTTGGGATTGCAACCTCAACACGACATTACCCCAGAGAAAATTCAGAGAGAAGAGCAAAAACTCAAGGAAATTAACTTTCTGTTTTGTCCTAGTCCGATAGTACTAAAATCGTTTCAAGAAGCCGGAGTTTCTGAAGAGAAACTGCTTTTAACCACTGAAGGTTGGTCGCCAGAGCGTTTTCCCAATTATCAATCCCCAAAACCGCCTTCAGAGGAAGTTAACGTCCTTTTCCTAGGTTTTGCCTGCGTCCGCAAAGGGGTTCACCTGCTCTTGCAGGCTTGGGAGCGAGCTGGCATTAATGGATCGCTGACAATTTTTGGCAAACTCGAACCGGCGATCGCTCAAACTTGCAGGGATTTGCTGAAACGTTCTGATGTAGTTTACTTTGATTATGCTTTAGACTACAGTTCTGCCTATCGCCAAGCTGACTTTTTTGCCTTTCCCAGTCTTGAGGAAGGTAGCCCACTCGTCATCTATGAGGCAATGGGTCATGGTTTGCCCATTCTTGCTTCACCTATGGGAGGAGGTGGTGTTGTGCGTGATGGCATTGAGGGCATAATTCTTCCTCCCTACGATACTGACGCCTGGGTGGAGGGACTGCGAAAACTATCTAATTCTCCTGATTTGCGGGCTAAAATGGGAGCCGCCGCCCGTCAGCGAGCTTTGGAGTTGACATGGCCACAAGTTGCTGCTAGGCGCCAAGAGCAGATCCTGCAGAAAATGAACGCAAAATGAAAAATAGGCGTTGCTTAATCAGGGTATGAAAAAGATCGGTTGAAAATCCCCAAGCTTTGTCGATACTGGTTTCTATGACTGGCATATTTAGCCTTTCATACCGTAAATCAGCAACGCCGAAAAATAAATAGGGCTTACGGTGTAAAAGGTTTGTAATCAGATTGATGTGGATGGTTTGATGTACTGCCACTGTAGCACTGTTAATTTTATTTTTGTTCAGCATTCTTATAAAGAATTTTGGCAATAGCCCAGTCAACAGATAGCAGCCGCAGTCTCTCTGTCTGGGGGTTTCAGGCTAATTTTCTCTTGAAATCTCTGAAAGTGCGTGGCCAGTAGGCTGCCGAAATTAATCCGCACTGCGTAAGCAGAAATACTGTCCCCTGCAATTTGATGCCCGAAGTTCAGCTCGACACTCACTCTAGACACTCACATAGCATATTGGAGGGGATGCCAGCAGAATTGGCCTGTAAAATTCACAAACCGTGGCCATATTTGGTTTTATGGTACTCAATAAGCCAAAGTTTCTAAAGTTTCCCGCAGATAAGAACGAACTTGCTGATCGATGGTGGCATTTTGCTGCTGACGCTCAAAATTGAGTTCTAGCTGCCAGCGTTGAAATCCTGAACTTGCGCCGATCGCGGATTTGAGACTGCCCCAGATTTCAGAATCTTCGCACAGCTCGATCGGCTCTGCGGCTTGAGGTTCTTCTGCAAGCGGTAGATAATTCGCCATATTTTTATACCTCTGTTTTAATCCCTTGTAAGGATTGAAAGGTGACCTTGACACTCTCTATTATAGATTCTTCTCTCCAAAGAGCCAACCTAAAATATCCACAACCTGCGGTTAAAAATTAAATATTAAGACTATTAATAATCTCTATCCGAAGAGGGGCCTTGCCTATTTTTTTCACAGCATACATCTGTACAAATTAAAGTAGCTTAAACTACAATTGTCCCCCTCTTAATTTTTTCTTTCACTTTTTTTCGCTCCAGTCTTCGGGTAGAGATGTAACGCCGTTGTTGTCAGCAGGTGTTGGGTTGACAATACTGCCGACTGACAAGTTCCCTATGCCGGATGCTGGCCCAATTGACTCTGCGGGTGCAGCCACAGCGACAGTTGTCTCGGCTGCCAAAGCCGGCAAAAGTCGATCGACTTGCCAAGGCGCGATCGTAAAATCCTGCCGAATTTTTTCTAAAACATGAGGCTTTGTCGCTGCAAATTCTAATTCCGGCGTCAGCAAAACCGCCATGACACTAGCAGATACCTGCAAAAACAAATTGCTGGCTAAAAAAGCAGCAACTGCCAACAACAATCCAGCCCACCGCCAGGAAGGAGGAAAGGGAGCCACCGAAGCCGCCAGGGGGGCCCATCGGTAAAGCTGCCACAAAATTACTGCCAGCAAAACAGCTACAAAAAGAGCGATGCCTTGATTTAACTTAGTTTTAAACCGAGTCAGAAGCCGGTGCTGCACAGAAGTTAAATTCTGCGGTTTTACTGCCACAACTAAAATACTAAAAATGTAAAAAGGGCGGAACCACTGCATCCACAGCACAGGAAAAATACCTGCTACAGCTACTAAAAATATTTCTAACCAGACAGGGAGCAGGGGAGAACCCACTGCGAGTCCCAGCAAGCACAGTCCCAGGAAAATCGGCAGTGTAGCAGCCCCAGAAAGGTGAATCCACAAAAAAGGATCTGACCAAAAAGAACGCACTTTAAATAATTATGAGTTATGAGTTATGAGTTTTGAATTTTGAGAGTCTGGGACGCACTCTTGACCCAGAAACCAGGTGCGAAGAGTACATTTCTAACGGTCAAACCGAGCGTTTTGGGAGGAAACTCGGTTGATTTGCGTAAGTCTTATTTTAGTTTTAAATTTTGAATTTTCAGCAACATCCAAGATAATTATGACCTTGTTAATTGCTAACATCTTTGCTTTTATTGCTTCTTCATTCTTTCCTCGATAACTAAAATCTTCTTCCTTCTGCTACTAAGTTAAAAACCCAAGTTGCGAGTGATGAGTTTGGGAGTATTGAGTGAAGAGAAGAGTTGCGAGCGATCGGCAATTTGGTTGCGATCGCTCCAAAATTCTCTTCCCACTCAACACTCACAACTCAAAACTATTGAGAGAGAGTCCGGCGTTTAGTAACCATCCGGTAGGCTTCAATCATATCCCCCTCCGCCCAGTCGCTAAACCCGCTCAAGGAAATGCCGCATTCAAAGCCAGCATTGACTTCCTTGGCATCTTCCTTCATCCGTTTTAGGGAGTCGAGGACACCTTCGTAAACGACATTGTTGCCCCGGCGCACCCGCACCTTACAGTTACGGATGACTTTGCCAGAGAGTACCATACATCCAGCCACAGCCCCGCGACCGATCGCAAAGACAGCGCGCACTTCGACTTGACCCAAAGGTTCTTCCACCAATTCGGGTTCCAGCAGGCCTTCCATAGCCCCTTGAATGTCATCCAAGAGGTTGTAGATGATGCTGTATTCCCGCACGTCTACCCCCGCTTGGTCAGCCGCGAGGCGAGCGTCGGTGGCGAGAGTAGTATTGAACCCAATAATTACAGCATTACTGGCTGCTGCGAGGTCAATATCCGTTTCAGTAATTTCCCCAGGAGCAGATAGCAGCAGTCGGAGTTGAACTTCTTTTTGAGGAAGTTGAGTCAGAGCGCCGACAATTGCTTCGAGGGAGCCTTGGACATCTGCCTTCAAGATCAAGTTTAGTTCCTTGAGAACGCCTTCCTTAGCTTGTTGAGAGAAGCCGCTGAGGCTGATCCGGCCGCCTTGCAGCAGGCGGGAATCTCGTTGAGAGGTAGCTCTTCCAGAGGCGATCGCCGCAGCTTCTTTTTCGTTTGCGAAGACATCAAACTCGTCTCCGGCGCGAGGAACTTCCCGCAGCCCCAGCACTTCCACCGCGAAGGATGGAGTTGCTTGCTCTACGCGATCGCCCCGGTCATCGATCATGGCGCGCACCTTGCCCAAAGCCGAGCCTGCGACCACAATATCGCCCACTCGCAGAGTACCGTTCTGCACCAGCAGAGTTGCCACAGGCCCCCTTGCCTTGTCGAGGTGAGCTTCAATCACCGTACCCTTAGCCGGTCGGTGCGGGTTGGCGTTGAGGTCTTCCATTTCCGCCACTGTCAGAATCATTTCCAACAGCGTATCCAGGTTTTCGCCTCGGATCGCGCTGACTGGAACCATAGTGATATCGCCGCCCCAGTCATCTGCGACCAAGCCGTACTCAGTAAGCTCTTGCTTCACCCGTTCCGGCTGAGCACCCTCCTTGTCAACTTTATTGATAGCCACGACAATTGGCACTTTCGCCGCTTTCGCGTGGCTGATCGCTTCAATTGTCTGGGGTCGCACGCCGTCGTCCGCCGCCACCACCAAGATGGCGATGTCCGTAACCCGTGTTCCCCGAGCCCGCATCGCTGTAAAGGCTTCGTGACCGGGCGTATCCAAAAATACCACCTGCTGGCTCTTGCCTTCGTGTTCCACATCCACGTGGTAAGCACCGATGTGCTGGGTAATCCCCCCAGCTTCTCCCTGAGCCACCTTGGTTTTGCGGATCGAGTCCAGCAAGGTAGTTTTGCCGTGATCCACGTGGCCCATAATCGTTACAACTGGCGGACGGCGTTCGAGGTATTCCAAATCCGCTGCATCCAGCATCTCGATCACTTTGATAGCTGGGGCTACTTTTTCTGGGGTTTCCACCTCTACGCCCATTTCTTCGGCTACCATCCTCACCGCTGGAATGTCCAGGGTTTCGGTAATATTTACCGCAATTCCTTTAGAGAAAAGCCGCTTAATAATTTCGGTTTCGGGAACAGCCAGACTAAGTGCTAGTTCTTGAACGGTCATCGGCCTGCTCAGCAGCAGCTTTTCTGGACGTTCTACCTTAGCTTCGGCTGTTTTGCCCCGGTTGCCGCGTCCCCCGCTCGAACCCGAAGAAGAACTTTTATCGTGAGAAGGGCCTGGTCTCTTATTTTTTCCGCTGCTGCCGGGTGCGCCCGGAGTTGGTGTTGACTTGGGTGCTGCTTGTCCCTTCGCTTTAGCTGGGCGGGCTAGGGACAGGCTGACCGTGACTGGTGCTGGCAGATCCAAGCCGTTTTCTAAGTCATCGTCATCCTCGTCTATGGGTTTGAGGCGAGAACGTTTTGCCTTAACAGCCTTGGCAGCTTTTGCCGCATCTGAGTTTTCGTCATCATCTTCTTCCCAAATGACTGATGTCTTTTTGGCAGGACGAGGAAGAGTTGGCCTGCTGAGGAGAGGAATCTCCAGCAACGGCGTATTATCTTCTTCATTGTCATCCGTGTCATCCCCTGCGGCTCCGGTGTCACCGCCGCGGCTACGCAGCCCGGTAGCTGACGTTGCGGGGGCAAGGCTCCGGCGCGGGCCACCCGGCTGGGGTCGATCTGCCAGTTGAGTTTTGACTGGGCCACCAGCGCCTTCCCGGCGCGGTCTTTGTGCGTCGCGAGATTCGGTAGCAGATCCCGGTGCTGGTCGGCTGGGGCGACTCGGTTTAGCCGGCGCTTCCAGAGTTTCTGAATGTTGTGATTGCTCTTGCTCGGTTTTGGCAAGTTTGAGTACCGGCTTGTTTCCCAGACTTTGTGGGTTACGGCTAGCCGACTCGGACGCCGCTCTGACTGGCGGCGACGTGAGTTTTGCCGAAGGCGCGGGAGGGGCGATCGGCGGTTGCGGGATGCGATCTGGAGCCTTTTCCGACGGCGGTTGAGGTGCCGCAGGTGCCTGAGCCTGGGCGGTGGTTTCCGGGGCGATCGCACCTACATTTTCCGACACTTCTGACGGAGCTGCGGAGACTGCGACATTTGGCTTCGACAGTACAGGTCTATTGATATTCGGTTTAGCTGGAGGCTGGAGTTGTTGAGCTGCAGGCGACTTGGGAGGAGTTGCCACGGTTGCCGCGGGCTGGTTTTTGTTCTCCTCGTTGCCTGCAGGCTGGGAGGAAGCACCAGCCGGCCGTACTTTTGGACTGCGTATTTCTAAAATTTGCTGCTTTTTTTGTTGGTCGTTAGGGTGAGGGCCAGATTCTCTAGATGGCGCTGCTGCTCTTTCGGGTGGAGCTGGCTTGCCGGGGGAAGAGTGGCTACTGGCTACGTATTTTTCCGCCGTTTTGCGAATGCGCTCTGCTTCGGATTCTGTAATTGTGCTGCTGTGGCTCTTGACTGAAATATTGAGCCGCTCGCATACTGCCAAGATGTCTTTATTATCCAAATTTAGTTCCCGTGATAATTCGTAAATTCTTACTTTGCCGTTGTTCATCCACTCTGCCCTCTTTTATGCCAACCAGTTTTTACATTGTGATTTTTTGTGCTAATGACGACATCATTCGGTGTGATTGATTCAGTGTCAGGAATCGGGGTTGCGGTACTCTCTCAGCAATTTTATCTAGAAAGATGCAACTCGCTGAAGTCTGCGGTTGAAGAATTCTCAAGTCTGTTTGGCAACTTGGAACTCCGAAGTCTGAGTTTTGGCAAAACCCACTCTCTCAAGCTTCAAAGTTTGCCTTTCCACCTTGAGGATACCTCTGCTAGTACCCTACCCTTATCTAATCTGACACAAATCTTTCCAGACTGGTGGGCAGATCGGATTGGGGTTTTATAGCTGGCGCTACCGGTAATTACTGGTAGGGCTGCCAAGAGGGTTTATACAGTCGATGCCGAACTATTGTCGGTTTTTCATCCGGGTGAGCCAGAGTAAGATGTACAGTCAGATGTGGCTAAACGCTGCCAAAGTGTTTGGTACAGTTCGTCAGACACAGGCGCTTTGAGCGATCGCCCAAGTCGATTTTTTTTCTGAGCTGCTTTGAGGCATTCTGTTTCCCGACAAAGGTAAGCAGAACGGCCCATGCCACGATCTAATTGTACCTGATGAGAAGGATAGAGCCTGACTACTCGCCAAAAAGCTTCCTTAGGAGCTATTTTTCGACAACTTGCACAGCACCGGTAGTTCGGTTTCATTTCTTGTGAGAGGGGGAGTAGGGGGAGAGAGGGGATTAGCGGACAAGTCCTGCTTGTGTCCCGAAGAGAGAAAATCTTATGACAAGGACTCAGAAGAAAGAATTCAGAATTCAAAATACGCTATGCCCCAAGTCAGGGGCAACAGTCACGGAAAAAATTTTTGCGATCCCCGATTTTAATCGGGGACTTTCAACCTCGATCCTCCATCCTGTCGCACAGAACCCATTCTGGATTCTGGCTCCTGAATTCTCAATTCTTCT
Source organism: Microcoleus sp. Pol12A5 (assembly GCF_036701435.1). Classification (NCBI taxonomy): domain Bacteria; kingdom Bacillati; phylum Cyanobacteriota; class Cyanophyceae; order Oscillatoriales; family Microcoleaceae; genus Microcoleus; species Microcoleus sp. Pol12A5. The sequence continues at coordinate 11,731 of NZ_JAUBQU010000006.1, read as the reverse complement.
TCGGTAAATGTCACAGTTTTTAGACTGCGGCTTCGGTTTCCTCCGTGGCGGCTGCCTCCTCTTCCTCAAATTCTGCGGTTTCCTCGTCGCCGTCGTAGTCCCCCGCTTCGTCAGCATCGTAGTCGCCTGCTAGTTCTTCGAGCCTAGTTGCTTCTGCTGCCAATTTGCTGTCTTCGGCCGCGCGATCGTACTTAGCAATATCTTTGATATCGATTTTCCAACCTGTTAGGCGGGCTGCGAGGCGGACGTTCTGACCTTCTTTGCCAATGGCAAGACTGAGTTGGTCTTCAGCGACCAAAATGTGAGCTCTCCTGCCTTCTGGAGCAACTAAACGCACTTCATCTACTCTAGCGGGACTCAGAGCGTTAGCAATATAAGTTGCTGGGTCTGGAGACCAGCGGATCACGTCGATTTTTTCGCCGCGCAATTCGTTGACTACTACCTGAATCCGCGATCCCCGCGCTCCGATGCAGGCTCCTACGGGGTCTACGTCGCGATCGAGAGTATCAACTGCTATTTTAGTCCGGGGGCCGACGTGCCGGGAGGGCGGATTTGCCTCCCTGGCTACGGCGACAATCCTCACCACCCCGTCTTCTATTTCTGGTACTTCGTTAGCAAACAGGTAAACCACCAAACCTGCGTCGGCTCTAGAAACAAGTAACTGCGGCCCACGAGTTGAGCCTTCGCCTACCTTTTTGAGATAAACCTTGAATGTAGCGTTTGCCCGATAATTGTCGTTGGGCAACTGTTCGCGCTTAGGGAGTTCGGCATCTACTTCTGGCTGACCGAAGCTGCTGGTAACTGCTAAAATTACCGACTGCCTCTCAAACCTGAGCACTCTGGCTTGAAGAACAGTTTCTTCTAAATCTTTAAACTCTTCTTGAATCATTTTGCGCTGTTGGTCGCGCAGTTTTTGAGCGAGAACTTGTTTGGTCTGGATGGCGGCCATGCGACCAAATTCTTTTTGATTTGGTGTTACGTCTACGAGCACAATGCTGCCAGGCTGAGCTTCCGTGGCTACTTCTTGCACTTCGGAAAGTGAGATTTCGTGATCGGGATTGATGACTTCTTCGACAATAGTTTTGTTGGCTAAAACGCGGAAACCTTCTTGTTCGGCATCGAGTTCTACATCAAAGTTGTCGAAGTATTCTTCGCTGAAGTGATCGAGTTTTTGGGTACGGCGGTAGCGTTCGTATCCTTTGAGCAGGGCTTCTCGCAAGGCTGCTTGGACTGCGTGTTTGGGTAAATTGCGTTCTTTGCTAATACCTTCGACCATTTCTTTTAGTCCGGGCAGGGGAACCATTGACATATAAAACTCTCCTTTTTTGCTGTGTAATAAGTAACTGGTAATCGGTAATTCGTACTTGGAAATTTTCAAGAAAAAGTGATGACAGAGGAGTGATGAGTTACTGAATAGGATTAGGGGAACTCGGTGCTGTAACAATTTATTTGTTATTCCTATTCAACCCGCTGCTACAGATAGGATTGTTAAAAATTAACTCGCAGCCAAGCGTTTTCAGCTTGCTGCGAGGCAATCTCAAAACTCAAAACTCAAAACTCAAAACTCAAAACTCAAAATTTCCCTTTACATCTCCTTTCCTTCGTCTAGTTCAACTTTGACAATCTGAGGGCGGGGAATTTTAACCTGTCGCCCTTTTTGATTGAGATAAACCGCTGTTTCATCCCGGCCCAGGAGTAGTCCTTTCCACTCTTTGATTCGCGAGTCGGGTTCGGTGGTTTTGGCTGTCACGGGGAAACCTTTAAAGGTAATAAATTCTCGATCGCTGCTGAGCAATCGGGATATTCCGGGACTGGAAATCTCTAGCACGTAGGCATCGGGTATGATGTCGGCTGCCTCTAACTCAGCATCGAGGGCTGTGCTCATGCGCTCGCAGTCGGCTAAACCAGTGTCTTGTTGGAGGTTGCGGATGTCTACCCGCAAGACGGGAGGATTTTGGTTGGTGTGAAACACTGCTCCCACTACTTCCAATCCCAGTGTTTCCGCAACGGGGGTAGCTAAGTCAATGATTTGTGGGATTAGGGGATGAGTCATATCGAATACTTAAGTTAAAACTCCTAAACTCGGACACGGGCAAGGAAAAATTTGGTGTTGAGATTGCTTGGCTTTGAGGTGGTTTGATTAGGTGGCTGCGACTTTCGTCTTCAACTTTGGGACTTACCCAACATCCCAGCAGGGGATCTCAAGCGGGGGGGTACCCCTACTAAATCAGTCCTCAACTTGCAAATCAGACGCCCTGAGCTCTTTTCCTGCGACTAATGCAACAAAAAAAGTGGGCTTGACCCACTCCTAGGTAAAACAATTTCTTCCAAGAAGTTTGAGGGCTTCTTCTTGATCGAAGGGAGGCCTCACTTCTCAGTTTAGCTCGATCGCCCGCCCGGTGACAAACCGATCGCCATCGGGGGAGTGTCCGAGGGCAGAGGGTGAGAGCTGACAGAGGGAATGAGGACGACTTCATCACCGTTTTGGAGTGGGGCGAGGGCCAATTCCTGCTTGATACCGAAGCCGGTGCGATCGCCCCTCGAACAGTGGGGAAGTGGCACTCAGGCCTTCTAGGGCTTGCGATACGGGAGTTTCTTTGGGAAATTCTAATTTCAGTTCGGACCAGCCCTCTGCTTCTTGATAGGGGGTGAAGAGCTTGACAGTGAGGGTGATTGGTAGATTAGACAGGGGCGATCGCAAGATTAACGATATATTGACAAAACAGCAAAACTAAGATTAACCCTCAAAAATCCCCATTACTAATGCTGAATTGGAAGCTCAATTACAAACTCTACCCCCCATTCGGGCGAGGAAATGCAAGTCAGCTTACCACCATGTTTTCGTTCTACGATCTCACGGCTAATAGACAAACCTAAACCTGTCCCTTTACCTACTGATTTAGTAGTAAACATCGGCGTGAATAAATGCTGCATTACTTCCTGAGTTATGCCAACCCCATTATCAGCAATCCGAATCACCACTCTGTCATCCTGAAGCATTTCCGTGCAGATCCGAATCTGTGGAGTGTCATTGCTCTGTTTCTTTTCCCCGCACAGCGGACAACTGATCGTAGACTCTTCTAAAGCATCAATTCCATTCGCCAATATATTCATAAACACCTGATTTAGTTGCCCCGGATAACACTCTACTAGCGGCAATTCCCCATACTCTTTAATCACTGCAATTCCTGGGAAACTTCCTTTAGGTTTCAGTCGATGCCCTAAAATTAATAAGGTACTATCTAGCCCATCGTGAATATTCACTGGCGTTAGTGCCGATGTATCCAAGCGAGAAAAATTACGCAGTGACTTAGAAAGATTGTAAAGTCGCTCTGTTCCTACCGCCATTGAATCAATAATTTTGGGCAAATCTTCAACAATAAAATCTAACTCAATCTCCTGGGACTTATCCTCAAGTTCTGATGTCGAAGTAAAGTTGTGCTGGCAAAGCCGAGTCATCTCGATCAAATCTGCAATATATTCCTTAGCAATCGGAATATTATTGGATATAAAACTAACTGGATTGTTAATTTCGTGAGCTACCCCAGCTACAAGTTGACCCAGACAAGCCATCTTTTCACTTTGAACGATTTGCACTTGAGCTTTTTTAAGATTATCCAAAGCTTGAGAAAGTTCAGCCGTTCGTTCTTCCACCCGTTTTTCTAACTCCTGCGCGAGCTGATGTAACGCTGCTTCTGCTGCGAGCCTTTCTTCTATTTCCCGTTTGAGTACCAGATTTTGATCGGCAAGAATTTTAGTAAGAGAACGCAGCTTTAAATGGAGGTTGACGCGAGCTAACACCTCCTTTTGTTCAAAGGGCTTAGTAATGTAATCCACAGCCCCTAGATTAAAACCTTTGACCTTATCTCCTACGTCAGAAAGAGCCGTCATAAAAATTACCGAAATTTCGTTAGTCAACGGACTTGCCTTCAGCCGATGACAGGTTTCAAACCCGTCAATTCCTGGCATCATCACATCTAACAGAATCAAATCAGGTTGACTATATTCAGCCTGTTCGATGGCAGTTTCGCCATCAGTTGCTACCAATATTTCCCATCCCGAACCCGCTAAAGCTTCAGAAAGCACGTCCAGATTGCTAGGATTATCATCGACGATTAAGATGCTACTTGTTTCCATATTTGCTGCCTTCATTCTTTTTCTATTCTGTGGGATGTAATAAACTCTTTTATTTTTTTGACTTGATAGCCTTGGGCTAACTGGCGCAGCTCAACAGCAAAGGACACAAATTTCTGATCCAATTTCTCTATGTGCTCAGTGCGCTTCACAATTCCTTTCACGTTGCCTCTCATCGCCAGTTCAAGTAGGAGTTCAATTTCTCCTGGCGGGGGAGCAACTACAGAATTGGATTCAGAAAGTGATTGAGGATCAGAGGAAAATGGAATATTGCTGATTTTTTCATTTTTTCGTTCGTCATATATCCATTCAAGTTTTAAATACTTTTGCAACATCTCAAATAGCTCTTCTGCCTGCACAGGCTTACCGAGAAAATCGTTGGCTCCCCCCTCCAAACTTTTATGTTGATCGGTAGCAAATACACTGGCAGATGAAGCAATGATTGCCACGTCTTTATAGTGTGACAAATTTCGGATACGGCGCATCATCTCAAAGCCATCTAACACTGGCATCACCAAGTCAGTGATAATCAGATCAAACTTAAACTCTTCTATTTTTTCTAAACCTTCTTGACCGTTTTTAGCTTCGGTTACTTCAAAGCCGAGGGGTTCCAGGAGATTCACAATGACCGAGAGGTTTTCCCATTTGTCATCCACAACCAAAACTTTCTGCTTTCTACCTTGGTAGCCAACCAGCTTTCTTTGCTTGGCAATCGTGGCTGTATTTGCCCAGTCTGCCGCTTCCGGTAACTCCAAATCTAGCCAAAAAACACTGCCTGTTCGTGACTGACTTTTTACTTGAATGCTACTACCCATCATTTCGACAATTTTCTGGCTAATTGTTAAACCGAGTCCGGTTCCTTCCGCCTGACGATTGCTGTCTCCTACTTGTTCAAAAGGCAAAAATATTTTTTTTAATTGTTCTGGTGTCATACCAACGCCAGTATCTTCTATTTGAAACCGAATTTTGTGAATTGGTGAGGCTACCTTTTGCCGATGGCTTTGTACCTTTTCGCCTGTCCCTTTTTCCAGATGTTCTATCTTAAAAGTCACTCGTCCACCATCGGTAAACTTAATTGCATTGCTCAGTAAGTTAATTAGTATCTGTCGTAAGCGTTTCTCGTCAGCGTAGATGCCAGCAGGCAGGTCAGAACTGGGTTGATAAACAAAAGCAATTCCTTTTTGTTCGGCTCGGATGCGGCAGATTTCTGCGACTCCCTGCAAAAAGGAAGGAAAATGGAAATCTTTCGCGTATAGTTCCAATTTCTGGGCTTCTATTTTAGCGAGGTCTAAGATGTCATTGATCAGGGTTAGCAGGTGGGAGCCACACTGGTGAATAATACTGATGCCTTGGAGTTCCTTCGGAGCCATCGTTTTTGAGCGTTCTAGGATTTGAGCGTATCCTAAAATTCCATTAAGTGGTGTTCTCAATTCGTGACTCATATTCGCTAAAAATTCACTTTTAGCTTGGTTGGCACTATCAGCGATTTGTTTGGCTTCCGTGAGTTCAGCGGTGCGTTCTTCTACTCGGATTTCTAGCTCGGAATTGGTCTTGGCTAGCGCCTCAAAGGATTCGCGCAAATGTTGTGCCATAAGGTTGAAAGACTGCCCCAGAACTTCTAGTTCTTCTACACCTTTTACCTGCACATTTTTCTCTAAGTCGCCACTGGCGATCGCTCTAGAAGCTGCGCTCAAATGGAGAATCGGGCTGGTAATCCAGCGTGCGGTTAAGATTCCCAAAACGGTAGCCAGCGCCAAGGCTCCGAAACACAACAAAATGGTAGTCTGGGTATTGGCGTTAATTTGATCCATGAAATCGCTTTCAGGAACTACGACGACGATCAGCCAGTCCAATCCTCGGCTATCCTGAAAGGGCATAACTTGGAGAAATTGCCGCTGGCCGGCGATCGTAAAATCTAATTGCTGAGAGCTATTAATTTTAGTGAGGTTGCCAAAGTGTTCTTTTAAATGCGCTGTTGTCAGCCGAATTAAATCATCTGTGCTCTCTAAAGCATTCAGGCGATCGAGCTTGTCATTGTTGGTGATAAATGCTTCTTTGAGAGTTGAACTGGCTACTAGGAGTCCAGAACGTTCCATAATGAATGTTTGTCCTGAACGACCGATATTTAAGCTGTGCAGGAAGTCACTGATGAAAGAGATCAGAAAATTAGCAACGAATACCCCGCGCAGTTCGCCACTTTCGTCATAAACAGGATGTCCGGCAGGAAGCGAGAGCGTTTTCTGACCTGTAAGCGAAAAAATTTCGCTCCATGTGGGCTTGCCTAAGCGTACACTGTCTTTATACCATGAACGGGTGAGTATATTGTAGTTGCGGGAGATTTTTAAAAGCTTCGTTTGATTGCCTTTGCTATCAGATTCATAAATATGAAGTTCATTGCGATGCTCTTTGTCTGCTATTTTAAAAACTACTTTGCCATTCTCTTGGCGTTCAATGGCAATGAATTCTCCAGTTTTAGTAGCAAAACCCATATTGGGCAGAGAAGGAAAGGCTTGAATTTGCTCCCACAAATAGCGCTCCGTACTCTCCAAATCGTCTGGATTTAAGTATCCTAGTCGAATGGCATTGGCATTCAGTTGATTGACGCGAGGGGCTGTGTCTAGGTAAGTGTTGAGCTGCTGCTGGATGCGGGCCGTAATTTCACTCCGCAACTGGCTAGCAACTTCGTTGACTGCTTTTTGCCCGTTGCGTAAGGAGAGCCAGCCAGTGAGTCCGACGGCAGCAAAGATTTGCACGACGAATGGCAATACTAAAATCAGGCGCAGGGACACCTTTTTTTTTGAACGGTTTGACAGGAAAGTGGTTGGAGAGGTCTGTGACATTGATTGGTGTTACTCCTGGGGTAACGAGTTGGCTGAAAATTTTCAGTGGATTTAGTGAAATGAGGCTGAGGAAATATATATTGAAAAGCAATTTATAAGAGTTAGTGTAAATTTTTAGAAAGTAATTTACTTGAACAAGCATTGCTACTTACGTATTTTCCCTGAAAGCTTTATAATTATAGCTGACTTAAAATGCTGACGCGCCTTATTTTTTATAGCCGTTGTAATTTTTTATCGCTTACCAAAGCAGTTAGAAATCCTATCTAATAGATTACCTCGTTTAGAGATATTTGTAGTAGTTTTTAACTTTACTTTACACAGTGCTACTAAAAAGTATAATTTCATCAAACTTACATATAAAGTGATATAATATACGTCTAAAAAAAATTGACCTTTCTCGCTAAAAAAATGACACGCAGGCCGCTGAGAACCGTAACGGCGGTCTAACTCACTACCGCGCTGAAGATTTGATGCACAACCCTGCAGATGACTCTCGTAGAGAATGCCGATCGCAAATGAAACTTTACAATTCCCGCAAGTTTCATTTGCAAGAGTTACAGCAGGGTAATTGCTAATTGCTAATTGGAGAAGAAAAAAATAAGTAGAGCGCTGGAGCAGAGGGGATTATAACAGAGGAGAAAGCTGAGGCTATTCTTTTAATTCTGCGACACTATCTCAGCTTAATAGTGAATTTGGTATTAGAGGTGAACACATGGCTGGCAAGGATTTTAAGGTTCTTCAAATCCGAGAGGCTAGGGTTTGTCATCAGTTGATGTAAAGGAGAGATATAGCCGACTAGAAGGATTCGCTCGGCATGACAAGTCGCCGTTATGCCCTACGGGATTAACAGTGGGAAAGGATCGAAGATTTGTGGCGGCGACGTGAAGGTGATGTGGGTGGGACAGTCTGCTTACAATTGGTTATTCGTGGAAGTGGTCTTGTACCGCTACCAAGGGGGCATCACCTGGGGAGACTTGCCCTAACGCGGGGCTATCCGTTGCAATTCTTTGGCTTGTTCTAAAATTTTCTCGAAGTCTTCTTCGCTCAACCGCTGAATGTAGTTGATTTTAAACTCTTCTAGGAAGTCGCACAGCAGCAGTTGTATTTCTTGCCAGGTTTGCTGCTGTTGCAGTTCCGTTCCTAAAGCTTGCCCGAAATGTTGGACTAGCTGGCTGGAGAGTTTGATGCTTATGGGGTCTTCGCTGGCGATTTTGAAGGCTTCGTAGGCATCTTGGGGGCCGAGGGTGGCTAATTTTGAAAGTTCTGCAACTAATTGCTCTGCTAGCTGTCGAGGCAGGTTTCCCAGGCCGGGTACTTGCTTCCATCCTTCATACAGGGGGGATTGTTTGAGGAAGGTTTCAATATTGTACCGGAGGAGGGCTTCTAGGTCGGGTTGGAGTTGCGGGAGGACTTTGTAGACGGTTATTTGGACTAGATGGGTGGCGATCGCTTCTATTTCATTGATATTGTTGATGTCTAGATAGCGCTGTTTTTTAGATTGAAATAGTTGACGAGCGAGTTCGCCTGTGGTAATTGATTGTTGCATCTGGTTGATGAGTTGAATTACTACAACTTCGGTCAATTCTTGGGCGAAGTTGGCGACGAAACCTCGGCTGATTTGGGTGCGTATGGGTTGGAGATCTGGCATTTTGGCTTGGTGGATGCGAATTGTGACGGGTAATATTCGCAACAGGCGCCAGAATGGGAGCAGCAGGAAGATGTCGTACCATCGCCAGAGCATGGCTGCTCGCCAAGTGACGCTGCGGTGACGGCGGCCGATCAAGTAGGTACGGGCGAGAAATTCGATCGCGAATATGGCAATGAATGGCAGGTCGATTTGCCAGAATTTATCGGTAAATTCGCCGTTTTCTCCGATCTCGCGGTAATAGTTAGTGGCGATTAATGGCTTGATTTTGGTGTCAAACCACTTGATTTCTTTTTGCCAGCCTTGTTTGTTTAAATAGTCAGGACTCCAGAATGTTTGGAATGATTTTTTAGCGGAGTCTTGCGGATTTGGGACGCGATCGCGCATCCGGTCTTTGATTTTTTCTAGGGTGCCGCTTTTTGATGCTACTCGAAAGGGATCTTCGTCGATCATTTTCGCGCTCAGATTGTTTATTTCCTGCAATTTTGCTGCTACTTGGGGAGAGGGCAACCCTGTTTGCACGACTTGAATTTTTAACTCTTCTAAGGTTTCTAGATATTGCTGGGTGTCTCGGTGGGGTTTAATTCCTTTAAATGGGTCGTATACTTGAGTTAGAACTGGCAGTTGCCGGAGGTAGAAATCTCGACCGGGGACGTAAGTTATGTCAAATAATACTAGACTTAAATTTCCTAGGGCGACCAGTGCCATGAACCGCTCGAACCATGGTACTTTTGGTGATTTTATGCGGGAGTTTGGAGTGGGAGAGGGCTGTAGTTTTGGTGTCACTGGCGATTCCTAATTAAGTAGACCGATCGAATTAGATATAACTGGTAATAGCTGAAAAAAGGAAACAGGGAAAACTGGCTAAGTGTCTGGTCTGGCTCGGATTGCGTCCGAGGAAGCTATTATTGATTTTAACGTGCGTTTGTTGGGGATTTTTGGATTGTTAATTATGCCTGGTTAAGTTAAAAATTATCCGGGTAAGATATTAAAGTAGATCGAACTTGACGGAAGCTGTGGCTCCCGTTAGGGTGCTTCTCTCTGGCAATAAAATTATATCTCAGGCGGAATCCTCAGTTTTTTTGTCGTTGCAGAACTCACGGGGCTGGTAATAAATTACTATTTCTGTTTGATCTGGTGGCTCTTTGACCGCTAAATCAAATGTTTTGCACGGAGCGGAGTCTAAGGTTAGATATGGACTTCGAGTTTGAGGTCCAACCCTCAAGAGAGTTATACTTGCTCAGGGGCAGTCTGGTGAGAGCGCCCCCTCCGATGGCGAGGGTGGCTGCCGTCTCCGTAAGGTTCGAGGTCTTGCCTCTACAAAAACCAGCTCGCGATCGGACTCTTGAATAATATAAAACCCTGAGTATAATTTTGTTCGCATTTTTTTAATATATGACATACTGCCTTAATCTCGATTGCCCAAGAGACAAGCGTCAGAACCCACCAGGCACAAAGTATTGTCTTAATTGTGGTTCAAAGCTGCTGCTAAAAGACCTTTATTCAGCAACTGAGCCGCTGCGCGATGGGGGATTTGGTAGGACTTTTCGAGCTGTTAATCATGGAAAATTTGAGGAATTGTGCGTGATAAAACAGTTATCACCCCCTCAAGAATTTCAGCGGAAGCCCGGTCATTTTAAAAAATACGTTCGACTGTTTGAACAAGAGGCAAGGCGGTTATACGAACTGAAGCACCCGCAAATTCCTCAGTTAATTTCTTATTTTGAGGAAGATGGACGCTTGTATTTAGTCCAAGAGTTTATTGATGGCAATAATTTAAAGGATGAGTTAGATAACTACGGTGCTTATAGCGAAATTAAAACTTGCGAACTGCTGTTAGACTTGTTGCCTTTATTGAAGTTTGTTCACGACAGAAATGTAATTCACCGCGATATTAAGCCTGAGAATGTGATCCGCAGATCTCGCGATCGTAAGTTAGTGCTGATAGATTTTGGGGTTTCTAAACAGGTAGTAGCTGCTGCTCCGACCAAAACAGGAACTAAGTTGGGAACTCCCGGCTACGCGGCTCTTGAACAGCGTCACGGTAGGGCTGTTCCTGCTAGCGACCTTTATAGTTTGGGGGTGACTTGCATCCGCTTGCTGACTTCTGTTATGCCTTACCTGGATATCTATGGGGACATTCACGATGACCTTTACGATCCACTTGAAGGCCGGTGGCTTTGGAGGGAGGCTTTGCCAAAAGGAACACAAATTAGCGAGGATTTAGGCCGGGTTTTGGATAAGTTGATTCAGGAATATGTTAAAGATCGTTACAAATCGGCTGTGGAAGTTCTGGAGGCTTTAAAACCTCGTGTTGTTGTTGTCCCCGTGCTGGAAAATTCCCAGCAGGCAACTGTTGTTAGTCATTCTGTTCCTACTCAACCTGTGACTCTTCCTCCGCTAGTTTCTGTGAATTTAGAGTCGGAAAAAGGTATTGATTATTCTCACTTGGCAAGGCTGCTGGCTGCTAAAAATTGGCGGGGTGCTGATGAGGAAACTTCTGTGAAAATGCTGGAGGTGATGCAGCAAATTTCACGGGGTTATTTGAGCGAGGAAGATATTAGGAAGTTTCCAGCTAAGGATTTGCAGACTATCGATCAACTTTGGGTGCGGCACAGTCACCGCAGATTTGGTTTTTCTGTGCAAAAGGGTTTGTGGCTAAAGTTGGGGGGAAAGCCTGGTGTTTATGATGCTACAGTTTGGGAGAAGTTTGGCGATCGAGTGGGCTGGCGGGTTAACAGCCAGTGGGTATACTATTCGGAGCTGAATTTTACTTCTAAAGCAAAGCCTGGACATTTGCCGGGGGGGACTGTTTTTGGGTGGGAAGGCGGGGTTTTGTGCGGTGTTTTGGGTTTGGGTGGGATCTGGTTTCTGCTGTCGCGGCGGGATTTGTAAAGGGAAGGTAGAAGGTAGAAGGCAGAATTTATTAGTTAGGCTGCACCCCAAGCGAAGTCGAAGTGTTAGTCATGAAAGAGTTTTGAGTTGGGAATGGCTCTCCTGAGTTTATGGTGTAAAATGTACCTATTAATACATTGACCGTTATGAGCTTCCATTTAGACTATCTATTAGCCTTGCCTGGAGTCAGGGTTGAAACTTGTACTCAAGTTGAGGG